>NZ_JQNK01000003.1 GCF_000745215.1 Methylosinus sp. PW1 | reverse complement strand
GCCCGAGGCGGGAGACGCTTCCGACGCGATCCGTAGAGCGACGCGATTCGCGAGCAGAAACGCGCTGCTTCGTCGCATCACCGCCCAACTTCGCATTCGCTCTCTCGCCCTCTGCGCGATGGAGCGCCATCGAGACAAATACAATCAAAGGGAATTCTACCGATGAGACGAACGATCATCTCCAACCGTTTCGATTGCCCTTTCCACCACCGCCTCTGGCGCAAACCGGCGGGCCGTCCGGTTCTGCCGCGCGTGCGGCACGCTCTATCAACAGGCCGCCAGCGCCGCATCGGCGCGGATCGCGGCCGACGACAAGGACATTGCACCGCCCCAAACCGTCAAGTCGCTCACCTGTCTCGACAACATTCTGAAAGGCGTCGGCCTCAACGTCGTTGGTCAATCTCCTCGACCCTACGAATCTATTCAACGCCATCGAAGGCCAGCTCTGCAACGCAGTCACCAACGCGTGGAAAAAGGCGCTCGGCAGCGCGCAATGCGGCATCACGCTGAGCGGCTTCAATCTCGGCGCCTTCAACTTCGGCGGAAGTCTCGGAGGCGGGCTCCTGCCCCAAGCTGAGCTTCGGCGGCGGAGGCCGCCCATGGGCTACATCGGCATCGGCGGGCCGGCGGCAGCGCAGTCTCTACGTCAATGGCTCCGGCGTGCGCCGACCGGGTACGCGCTTCCCAACTCGATCGGCCTCTGGTGAGGAACAAATCCTATGAACAAGACATCTCATCTTCTTTCCGCGACGACGGGCGTCGTCATCGGCGCCATCGTCTTCGGCGCCGCCCCCCGCAAATGCGCAATTGGCTGTCGTCGACGCGACGTCGATCGCCGTTCAGCAGGCGCTGCAAAAGCTTCAGGACCAAGCCAATAGTTTCTTGAACACGATCACGAGCCAGCTCGGCCTGAGTGGTCCGCTCGCGAGCCTCCTCGGCTCCAGCACCTATGGTGACGTCACCACCCTGCTCCGTCAGGGATTTACCCAAAACGCCAATTACGCGAAAGCGCAGTCTCCCGCCCAACGACAGATCGCCGACGCGTCGAATATCGCGATGGCGCGATTCGAACGCGACAAGCGAAACGCCCTGATCCGTGACGAGCATGTCGTCAGCCCATTGCATTGCGCTCATCTCGACAATGGCCAGACGATCACGGTCGGCGCGGGGCAATCGTGGAAAGTCGCCGCGGCTATCCAGACCGTCGCCGACCAACGCGGGGAAGCGGCGAAGGGAACGCCCTCCTATTATGGAGCCTCGCAGGCCGTCGAAGCGATCAATATGCTGCACTATTCGCGATACTGTTCTGCGGACGAAGCCGCCGCGGGCCTCTGCAGCGCTTCGCAACGGGAAAACGCCGACCAGCGCGCCTCGTCGCTGTTCGGCACAGGCACCTATGATGGCCAGGACGGCGTCAATTCCGCCAATGATTTCGTCACCCATCTGATCCAGCCCATCGTGCCGACGGCGCAGCGCGGCGGGCAAATGACGTCTCGTCGCGAAGGAAGCGTCGGTCCGTCGCCGTCAATACGAGTCGCGCATTTCGCTGGCGCGCAGCG
The DNA here is from genome assembly GCF_000745215.1 of Methylosinus sp. PW1. NCBI lineage: Bacteria > Pseudomonadati > Pseudomonadota > Alphaproteobacteria > Hyphomicrobiales > Methylocystaceae > Methylosinus > Methylosinus sp. PW1. The sequence continues at coordinate 49,763 of NZ_JQNK01000003.1, read as the reverse complement.
TGCTCAATGAGGTCCTCGCCGCGCAGTCGCCGTCGATTCCGCTCAACGCCGCGCAGAAGCAGCAGATGCAGAACGAAGGCCTGACCGCCGTCGACACCGGCTCCTGGGTGCAAGCCCTCCAGCTCGACGTGCATCGCCGCTACAGCGACGTCAATTGGCGCGCGTTGCAGAGCATGACGCCCGCCGCGGTCGAACGCGAAATCGCCAACGAGCTCGCCGTCACCAATTACCTGCTCCTGGAAAACTACCGGATGGCGATGAAGAACGCGAGCGTCAACGCAACGACGCTGGCCGCCGTCGCGAACGCGACCTTCAGACCCTCAAGCCCGCCGTCGAGCTGCCGACTCCGAACCTCTCCAACTGATCGACCCATGCTCTCCATCACACGAATTCCTTCTCCATTTCTCTGCTCCACGAGGCTAGAATTCCATGCCGACCGAACCCGAGAATCCTCCCACAAGCCCGATCCGACCTCTGCTTCTGAAGACCGGCGCGTCGACGCGCCCAACGCGAACATGTCGAGGAGCTCCGCGCCGAGCTGAACGGCGCCATGAACCCACGCGAACGCAAAGCCATCAGCGAAGAGTTGACGCGCGCTCGCGACTATCTGTCGACGGTCGATCTGCTCGCTCGGCTCGAGGAACATCGGCCCCAGATCGAAGCGCGCGATCCGCAGCTCGCCGGCCGGATCGACCGCGTCGCCGACACGTTTCTGGATAATCCGCACGAGCGCTCCGTGATCCCAACTTCAAGACGGATCTCGCCTACGCGCTTCAGGATGCGGAAAAGCTCGTCGAACCGCTCCGCGTCGACAGGAATCTGCGCGATGAGCTCACGCAACTCGCCGCGTCGAGCCCCGGGCTCAAGAACGAGCAGATGCGCAGTCTTCTTCAAAAAACCGAGACGCTCGACGACCCTGATCTCGTCGCGCGCCTTCGCGAGAAGGCGGCGGAAATCGCCGCCAAATCGAATCAGGCGACGAAGGCCGTCCAGGGCGAAATATTCGCCCTGTCCTTCGAGGTGCTGGAGGCCAAGCGCCGAGAGCCCGCCGTAGCGCCGTCCGCCAGCAGTCCGATCGGCTCCGAGTCCGCTACGGCGAAGGCCTCTCGGGGACGTCGAACCGCCGTCGTCTGCTTCCGAAGCCGCAGCGGACACGGGGATCATTGCCGCGAGGCAGGCGGAGATCGCGGCCTTCGACGATCCCGCCGCTCCCTCGTGGTCCGTGACGTCCAGCCGTCCTTCGCCGGATCCCGAGGGGCCATCCGAGGCCGAGAGTTCGCGAACCTCTCCCGCGGCCGCCGACGATCTTCGCCACACTGCGCCCGTTGCCTCTACCGCGGCGCCGTCGGAGGCGAACGAAGCATCGGCCGCCGAGCCGGCCGAACAAGCCGCAGACATGCAGTCGACTCCTGCGGACAAAGCCAAAATCGAGATCGCGGCCTTCGACGCTTCGTCTCCATCGGCGGCGCGCCTTCGACCACGTCCGAGCCGGTCCGGGACGTAGCGAACCCGCAGCCGAAATCTCCCCAGGCTGCCTCTCTCCAAACGCCTGCTTCGGCTGCTGGAGGCGCGGCGGCGGCTTCGACGCCGGCCAATGACGACCGCAATCTCGCCGCCTCGGCCGCACGGCCGGCCTCTCCGGCGACGTCACCGAAGGCTCCTGAGCCGCCGGAGAGGCCGGAGGAGACCGATCCCACCACGAAACATGAAGTGCAAATCGTTCAGGAAAAGCTCGTCGTCCGGCGCGTGTTCGGAAAGGCGCTCGGAGTGGTCGGACGTTCCGCCAGCGCCATCGGCCGAATTCTCGAGGCCCCACGCCGTCTGCCCAAGCAGCGTTGCAGCAAGGCCCCCAACAGCCGCGCGAACCGTCGGCGCGTGAGAAGCAGGCAAACACCGAAGACGTCCAACGGCGCCTGCAGAACTTCGAGAACACGCGCATGCAATCCAAACGCAACGACTCGATGCTCTATGCCGCCGATGCGTCCGGGCGTGCGGCCCTCGACGCGATGGGCGCTCTTCGAGACGCGCCGGGAGCCGCGATCCTCAATCGCATTCAGGACGCCGCCGCCAACAATAGGGCGGCATGAATGCTGTGATCGAGGGGATGAAGGCTGGCGGCCCGTTCGAAGGATTGCGCAAGCAGCTCGATGTCGCCCTCAACGATAATAGCGCGTTCGGCGCTGCTTACGATCGAGCCGCTGATGCGCTCGTTCGCTATGGGAGTGATCGTGAACGAATTGTTTCGGCTCTAGGCTCCCATCCAAACTCCTCGAACTGGAACGAGCATTTCAAAAAGCTCGATACCGCCGTCGGTGAGGCTGCTTCCGTTCTGCCAAAGAAAGAGGGCGACGGCAGCATGCTGGAGCATCTCGGCGAAAAGGGCCGTGAGATCGTCGAAAAAGTGCTCGAAAAAATCAAAGCCGTCTTCCACCGCGATCCCGAAGCGCGGCCCTCTCCGAGCCCGGGACCCTGACGCCTTTTTGCTTCCCGAAATCGCTTTGCCCGATCGACACGCGAGGACATCATGTCACGCCGAATCTTCCCACCCTCTCGATCGCCCTCATCGCCATCGCTTGCGCCGCGCCGGCGATCGCTCAATCCGCCACCCCGGCGGCGCCGAACTACGACGTCAGCTGGACCGCCCTCGATCCCGGTCAGGACTGGGCGGCCGAAGTGATCAAGGCGGTTTTCCCGATCAACGGCAGCAGCTGCAACGGCGGCGCGCAATCCGCGACATGCACGGGCTCCGCCGCCACCGTGATCGGTGAGCTGCTCGGCGCTTCACCGGCTTCTCCATGGCTCTCGGCATGTTCTACGTGTGCTATTTGACCATCTGGAATATCTATCGCACCGCCGAGACCCAGCAATCTCCTCACCAATGCGATGACCTCGATGTTCGTGGTGCGGATCGCTTCGCGGCCATCATGATGTTTCCGATCACGTCCGGCTTCTCGATCGGCCAGGCCGCCGTGGTCCAAACCTCCATGTGGGGCATCGGCATGGCGGGACTTCAAAGTCGCGATCAAGGCCATCGGGCCGGATGCGATGGTCATCGCCACTCCGATCATCCCCGGCACGAAGAACATCGTCCTCGGCGTCCTGGAGAATGAGCTCTGCCGGGCCTTCGTCAATGAAGCGACCGCCAATCCGCAAATCGCGCCGGCGCCGACCCCGACGCTCGTCTCCGGCGCGACCACATGGGCTATTCACTGTCCCCCGGCAATCAGACGGGTTCGCCGAGCTGCGGCACGATCACAGTCAACCAGCCCACCGGCGCGCAGCAGCCGATCGCTGGCGTCAACACCGACATGACCGCCAAGCAGAGGAAATTCTCCAGAAGGTCATCACATCGGACATTTCGTCCCGTCGTCCGAGAGCGTCGCAAAGAACTATTGGCAGACGAAGCAGACCTCGGCGCTCACCCATTGCTGGCCGCCTATCAGAAGGCGACCCGCGATTACACGCAGCAGCTCACCGCCGCCGCCAGCGACATTCAGAAGCAGCTGCAGAACGCCATCAAGCCCCAGGATGCGCGCGCGGGAAAGCTCGGCCTCATCAACAATACGACGACAGACCTATCGACGCTCGGGTGGGCGTCGGCCGGGTCCTATTATCTGACCTTCGCTCAGTTGAACGGCCGCACGCTGTCCCTGCTCAACGACCTGCCCATCGTCAACGGCCCGAGCTACAGCGGCTGGAGCAATGCGCTCAAGACCGATCTCGCCCCGCTCATCCAGGCTAGCGACAATTTCCTCGCGCAGCTTCGCACCTATGTGAACACCGCCGATGGCGCCAACCCCTCCGACCGGCAACGCCGACACTTTCGGCAACGCCGCGGCTCGTGAAGGCGGCTCCTGGGTCGAACGGGTGTTTCGTTCGATCAATCTCAACGAGCCGCTGTTGAATTTTATCGCCAACAGCATCGGCCCGACATCGAACCAATGGTCCGATCCTTTCGGCTCGCTCATCACCCTCGGCCAATACCTCATGACTGCCTCGCTGACCGCCTTCGGCCTGGCGATCGCGGCCTCGTCCGGGACGGTTCAGACGGGAGCAGCCGCCTTCTCGCGCTCCTGACCGGAAATTTTGCCGGGGCGCGGCCGCGGCAGGACTGGCCACGGTCTCGGACGTGTTCAAGGCGCTGTTGACGCCCTTGTTCTTCGGTCTTCTGGCGCTCCTCATTCCCGGCATCATGATCGCCTATGTGCTCCCGCTCATTCCCTGGGTCATGTGGATCGCCGGCGTGACCGGCTATCTGATACTCGTGCTCGAGGCGGTGATCGCGGTTCCACTCATGATGGTCGCGCATATGACCTTCGACGGCGAGGGCCTGCACGGCCGCGCCATTCAGGTCTATGAACTGCTGTTCAATGTGCTCTTCCGGCCGGGTCCTGATGCTTCTCGTCTCTTCGCCGGATATTTCGTGTTCTCGTCGGTCTCATGGCTCATCCGCATAAGCTCGTGTCGCCGTGCATTTAGTTCTCGAAAAGGGCTGGTTCGTCACCAATCTGATCGGGGAGGTCGTGCTCCTTGCGATTTTTGTTTTGCTGCATATCGTGGTCGCGATCAAAGCCTTCGGATTGATCTCGCTCATCCCACATCATGTGCCGAAGATGCTCGGCTTCTCGCCGGCCAACCGCGTCGATATGGACGAGTTCAGCAAGGCGGCCGCATGGACCGGCACGCGAGGAACGCTGCGCACGATCGATCACTATGCGAGAAGTCGGCTGTCCGACTCGGCAGGACAAAATGTCGCGAATGATGTAGGATCGTCGTCAATCCCTGCGCTTTCCGCTCCGCGAAAGGGTATTACCGGCCCCGCCAATAGCTCGACGAAAAGTGGGGGCGTGGACTCGACCTTGAGCGCACAAACTGACGTTGGAGATCATAATAAGGAGGCCTGAGATGAGTGACGATGACGAGCCCGGCTCTGGAGGCGGCCTTCTCTGGTATGAGGTCGGGCACTCTGACGGCTATTCGAGCGGCGAGACCGATGGTTTTGAGAATGGCAAAAGGCGTGGCTTTCGCAACGGCGAACAAGCGGCCCTGCGCAATCTCAACGCCCGGCAGGACGCGGAGTATCGCGCCGGCTGGCGTTCGATCCATATCAATGATTTCAACGCCTGGATGGATCTCCTCAACGAGGAGCGGCGGCGCAATGCCGAGCTAGCGGTCGAGGTCCAGTCCCTGCGCGAATCTCTGGCGATTTCCGATCGCCGGGGTGAGGAACACCGCAGGAAGCTGTCGAAGACGCAGGATTTCAGAAGAGGGATGGAACAATCTCTTTGGACTTTGCTGAAAGCCGCCGAACAGGGCAAAACTAGCCGCCGGAATATGCCGAGCTCAAGTCCATCGTCTATCAGATGGTCAATGCGTGGTCGAAAGGCGAGATCCTTTGCAGCGCTGATGCCCTTGGGCCACGTATCTCGTTTCTTTGGAAAGCGCTCGACAGCTAATACACGCCAGATAGCTCACCAAATACGCGCAGCCTCGTCGCATGATTGGCCTCTCCAAAGGAGACCATCATGCGACACTTTTTTCTTCCCCTGATTTGCCTCTCCCTCCCGCTCGCGGCGTGTTCCTCGGGAAATGTCCACGCCCCAGCGGATTACGATGCGCCCCCCGCCCCCACCGTCCGGCATCCCTTCTATGACCCCTACGCAGCCTATGGCGAAGCCAACGCCAAATGGCGGTCGCCGGTGGTCGATAGAAACGGAACAGTGGTCAAGCCGGTCGAACCCTCCACCCAGGCTACGCGGCCCAACTACGAATCCGCGCCTTGGGCGACCGGGGCCGCGGGAGGCTCCCGCAACGCTCCCCCCGGCACGTTCTGATCGGGCGCCGGCGCGAGATCCTCGGCCGCGATCCGCCGCGTCGCTCGACCGTCTGACGTCGGCGGCCCTTGCCGGAAATGCGTCGGGCGATGCGCAGATAACTTCTGCGCATCGCCCGAGCAATTTTCGCCTTGTCGCAGATCGATCGGAAAGTGCGGCGTGTAGAGCGTTGCGCGGCGCGGTCATCGACGCCGCCGAGAGCAGGCGGCGTCGAGCCGACGATGAGCGTGCGGTTCAGCTCGGCCAGAATTGCTCGGGCGTGGTGAGATATTCCCACGCCGTCGCCAGCCGCCGCGTTCGGAGTTGATAATTTTGCAACGCGCTTTGGAACGCCGTCAGAAACAGAAACAAGCAGAACGGCGCAAACTCCAGCACTGGCGCGATGCTCCAGGAAGTCCACGGAGTCGTCGCGATCTCGAACAGCCAGTAGGCGAAGAGCGCCCACGCCGATCCGAAGAAGATATAAGCCGCCAGCGCGGTTTGTCGTCGACGGCGCTGCAAGAGCCCCTCGACTTGCCAGAGCTTCATTCCATGCAGAAACGCCGTTGCTTCGAGATTGATGCGACGATCTTCGTCGACTCTAAAGCGCGTGTCGCGTGGCGCTCCGCGACGAACCGCTCCGATCAATCGCGACAGCATGCGACCCCCTTCGGTGATTTCGGGCTTCGGAAATGCGCGTCCCGGAACGGAGCCGATCCATCTGACGCCATTCCATGCGCGGTTCAGCAGCGAGGCCCTTTTCGGCGCCGTCGTTCGTCTCGGGCTCCATTTATCGTGCTGCATGGCTCTCGCTCCCTATCGATGCGATCACCGCGTTCCAATCCTCCGGCAGCCCGTCGACGCGCCCTTCGGAGCCGTCCTGCTTGCGCCAGATCACCGTCGGCGTTCCGCGCAACCCGATCGCTTCAGCGATCGCCATGTTTCGTCGAAGCAGCTCTTCCGCTTCATACGACGCCGGCCCGTTGAAATCTCCATGCGACCAGGCCGACGCCATTTGGTCGGCTGGCTTGCTCAACATCGCCAAGGCGCTCTTGGTGCTGCGGCCTTCGTCCTCGTAGTCCAGCACAGACACAGGGATGATCGCGACGAGCACTCTCCCAGCGGCGATGAAAGGCTGCAATTGCTGCAGGGCGCGGACCGAATATCCGCACAACGGATCAATGAAGACGTAGATCCTCGGCGAGGCTTCTGAGCCGATCGTTCCGAACGTCGCGCTGCGGGCGGCCTCCAATGCCGAAACGGCTGTGGTCCGGCCGGCGTTGCTTACCGCTCCAGTCTCCTTCTCTCCGCCGATCGTCACCGTCGGCGCCACTCCCGGCAGAGGAGCCACTTGTTCGCGCGTGATGTTTTTTCCGCTCGCGTCCCACATCACCCCCGGGATCACCCGCTCGCTATCCGGCGTGACATAGAACACCTGGAACTGTCGTCCGTTGCGGACGAACAGCCCACGCATCCCATGGCTCGAGCCGAGCTCCGTCACGCGAGAATCTTTTCGTCCTGCGATCGTCAGCAACAGTTCGGCCGACAAATCAGTCTGCGCGCCCGCGACGATCGCCTCGCCGTCCGGTGTGACCTGCAAGATCATGAATTCTTCGCGCTGTCGCGCGACGACTGCGCGAAGGCCATGGGCCGAGCCGGCGTCGAATAGCTGCGCGCCGCTCCTCGCGAGATGTCTGAGCGCCGGCGTCTGCTCGACAAACTCCGCCGAAAGGGACGAAAGTTTTGACGCGTCGAGAGCCATGCGCGATGCGCGCTTCGGCAATTCGGATGTGGGGGCGCCTCTCGGCGCGTCTACGTCATTCTCTGTTCCAGTCCTGGATATCCCAGGTTCGGCCTGGGCAAGCGTCGAGGCGAATATCGCGGCGATCGTTAGCGAATGCGATTTCATGGTGGTCTCCTTTCGACCACCGGACGCTAGGTGACTCCTGTGCGAATAGGAGCCGCGAAAGTTCACGGCTTTCTGATCGAATATTTTGCCCTTCGAAGCCGCTCCCGTTCCATTTCCTCGCTGGCGGCTCGCAACATGATCGCCATCACTTCCGGTCGCCTCTCGCTGAAATCTGCATATTCCCGATAGACCGCCGCTTTGCCTATCATTTCGTCGTCGTTCTCTGGGACGGTCGCCACGATCTGATTAATCATATGCTCGATATATCGAACGTCATCGGCGTCGCATCGTTGGTCGCGCCGTTTTCGTCCTCTCAACGCTGGAACAGGCGTCTGTTGACGAGAGAACTTCATTAAGCGGGCGAGCGCTTCGTCGCATTCTCGAAGCAGCCCCCCTTGAATGAGCGCCTGCTGTTCTTCGTCCGGCAAATCTGTCGACTCTTGCGCGGCAATCGTGACGCGCGGCTGCTTGCGGCGCGGCAATGATGCGGTCATTTCGCGGCCCCCTGATCGATTGAAATTAAATTGCGTGACGCACATTCCGCGTCCGCTTTCAACGTCGCTGCATCGAATTCGACGCGCACACAAATTAGAGGTGGAACCGCGCGCGCCGCCTTTGTCACTGGTCTCCCCTGAGAATACAGCAAGCTGGCCCCTACGCAATGCCACGCGGCTCCTGCACCAGGCGGAGCCATTACAGCTACGCTTTGGCGCTAACTGCTTTTCGCGACTCATTCCTTTCGGGCATTGGCCGGCTGAGCGACTCGAAATTGCCGATCCTGTCGAGTGAGTCATTTCGTCGCAGCAAAGAATCCCGCATTCGCGTCGCCGCGCCAACTTCTTGCAACATTCGCGCAGAGCCGCGCCAAAATCGACGCGCGTCGATTCGCGACGAGCATGTCCTCCGATGCAAGGACGAGTCGGATATGAAGCGAAAAGCAGAAGTGAGAGCGCCGCCATTTATTTCGGCGAATTTCCCGCTTACGCTTCAGAACCCGGAGCGTTTCGGCGCCTTCTCGATTATAAGGAGCATTCATGACGTCTCCCGTCATGCCCCCCGAAGAGATTTTGCGATCCCTCACTCGCCGCTGTTTTTACGATGGGCCCGTGCCCGAAGACGCGATCGAAGAAGCTTGCCGCCGACAAGACGAGATGTTTCCTCTCTTCCTCGTCGAAATCGAGAAATTTCTTTCTGCGTCTCCACGAGAACGCATACGCAAGCACACGCCTGTGCATTTCATCTTTTTCATTCTGGGCGAATGGGGAGATCAGAGGGCCTATCGTCCGATCGCCCGCTTGATCCGATGTCCCCAATTCACCGAACACGTGGGCTTCGGACCCGTGTTCGACGACGTCGGCCACCGTGTCATCGCGGCCGTGTACGACGGGGATCCCGAACCTCTGTTCGAAGCGGCCCGCGACCCGAAGGCGGACAGACTCGCGCGCCACTACATCCTCTGCAACGCGCTAGCGATGCTCGTGCATCATGAGATGATCGATCGTGAAGTCGTCGCCAATTTCGTGATCGACCTATACGAAGAGCTCGGCGACTACCCCTTCGTCTGGTACGGCTGGGCGAGGCTCGCGGCGCGTCTCGGTCTGTCCGCGCTTCGGCCGCTCGTCCTCCAGGCGATCGCGGAGGAGCGATTCGACGATTATGCGATCCAGGAGTTCGACGACGAGTTGAAGCTCGCGGTCGCACGACCGGGCGCTGAGGATGTCGATGAAGAATTCTTGCCGTTCGAGGGCGCCTACGACGAGATCATATCGTATTTCCCGGCCGAGAACGCATTTGCCCCACCGGTCACGCGGACGCCGGGTGACCCCTCTCAATGATGCGTATGAATCATTTGCAATCAGAGTCGGGCGACAACGCCCCGCCAGCCGACTCGACCTGAACACCGCGACCACACCGTCAAACAAAGGAGAAGAAGCGATAGCGTTCGATTTTCACGGCATTGGTTTCGCCGCGTCCGTCGACGACGCATGCGGCCGAACAATTTTCAAACCAACGATCAGGAGTTTCATCGCGCAAAAGAATAGGCCTCCGAAACGTCGCCGCTCCGGAAGCCCCTGAACATTCGCAACGTCAGGGAATCATTTCCGAGCGTCACTGTCAAGAGTCGGCGCCGTTTTGGCGAGCGGATTTCTTTTGCCTGAACGAGGCAAAGGATCATGCAGACACATTTAGCGACGCCGTTCGGGCGGCGACCGTTGTCGCTCGCCATGGTGGCTACTCAGATTGAAGCCAGCGAATTTGCGGGCCGGCCCGGCGCGACAGACGCCGTCGTCCACAAATGGCGGCTGTTTCGCTCCCTCACCGAAGCCAAGGATCTGCTCGGAGTCACCGATCGGGCGCTGACCGTCCTACACGCCCTGTTGAGTTTCCACCCGGAGACCGCGCTCGCTCTGGCGGATAAAGGCGGCGCGCCCCTTGTCGTCTTCCCCTCGAACAAGACGCTGTCGATCCGCGCCCATGGCATGGCGCCATCGACCTTGCGCCGTCATCTCGCATGCCTCGTCGATGTCGGCCTCGTCATCCGTCGCGATTCCCCCAACGGGAAACGCTTCGTTCGCCGAGGCACAGGACAGATCGACGTGGTCTTTGGCTTCGATCTCTCGCCGCTCGTGGCGCGAGCGACCGAGATCGAGCGCCTCGCCGAGGAGGTGCGAGCAGAGGAGAGCGCGATCGCTCTCCTGCGTGAACGGATTTCCCTGATGCGGCGCGACATCGTCAAAATGATCGCAACCGGCCTGGAGGAGAACATGCCCGGAGATTGGGTAGAGTTGCATCGCCAATGCCTGTCGCTCGCGGGACGCTACGCGAGAAATCTCTCGAGAGCCGAGCTCGACGCCCTGGCGGCCGAGTTCGCCCTGCTCGCCGGAGAAATCGGCAAGCTGCTGGAAACGCGCGCAAAAGAAGGAAATATGAGCGCCAATGCCGCCCCAAATGAGCACCACCAACAGAAACAAATTACAGATCTCGATGATATTGACCTCGGCCTTCGAGAAGGCAGGCCCGAAAGGACCGAGCCGAGCGGTTCGGATCCCGGCGCCCCGAGAGCGGCGCGGAGCGATCCCTCCCGCGTCCACGGCCGGGCGGCCGGAGAGAAACGCGTCGCGCCACGCGCATACTCGCTCGCAATGACGCTCGCTGCGTGCCCCGATATCGTCGATTACGCCAAGGGCGGCGACATCGGCAATTGGGCGGAGTTTCGGGCCGCCGCCGCGATCGTCCGACCTGCGCTGGGCGTCTCGCCCGACGCCTGGGCGCGGGCGCTCGAGGTTCTGGGCGAGCACGATGCGTCGATCGTCGTGGCCGCGATTCTGCAGCGCGGCGATGAAATCAAAAGCGCCGGCGGTTATTTGCGCGTCCTCACGGCCAAGGCCGAGCAAGGCGAATTCTCTGTCGGGCCGGTGTTGATGACCCTGCTTCGGCGCAAAACGTTGAAGCCCGTCGCCTGTCGGCAAGCCAGCGGCTAACCGAAATCATTGTCTGGAAAAATGATTCGGCGGCCGAGGTCGCGGTGGAGCGGATCTCGCTCGACTGCGCCGCTACGCTGCCCCCGCGCCGGCGGCGCCTCGAGTCCGTCGCCCTCCTCTGGAGACGCCATCGCCATGACAACACGTCTGGGCGATGGCGCGGTTCGTAATTCGCCGATCATCCGCGAAAGCGCTCGAGCAGATTGCTATTGATGTTTATAGGGGATGGCGTTGCCGATCCCGATCATCCCGTTCGACATCAGCGTCGGAACGCACTCGGACGCTGGTCCCGGCGGAGTCCACTTCGTTCGCCATGGCCGCAAGACGTCTTTGTGAATCCAGGCTTTGATCCTGTGGCCTCCCCAGATGATCTCGACGAAGCCGTCGACCTCGTTTAACGGCCATTTTACGAATGCGGCCCCCCCACTATGCCCGATCAACTTGGAAGCCTCGGTCGGCGCCGCGAACACCGGAGGAACCGCGCTACGATCAAATCTCCGTTCTTCGGGGATGTAGACTCTGAAGCACTTATAGCCCTCGATCGGCCTCACCGAAGTAAAATCGCCAGCCCCTCCGGTCTGGATCACGAGGAGGCTTGCGGCAAAGATCGAGCTGAACAATGGTGTCATGATGCTTTCTCCTTCGCGTAATGCGGCTAATTCAGCACGGTCTGTCCGGCAGAAGGGCCGACGCGGTTGGCGATGGATTGTCGCCAATCGCCGACCGTCGTCGTTGCCGTGATGCCGTTCGCCGCCATCGCTTGAGGCGATAAGCGAACAATTGCCTCGAGGTTGTCGCCGTTCCCAGCATTGGCCAAGTCTACGGAGTTCGATGGTCCGAACTGGTAATAGCCTCGCACGTCGGTGAAGGTGGGGTTGTCGACACCGTTCTCTTGCAGATACGTGGCGCCATTGTATTCGTATTGCGCGGCCCCCCACGCTTGATTGGCGGGGTCGTTTTTGCCGGCCAGGCTCGTGTCGATTCCGGCATTCGGATTGTCGGCCGCCGCCTGATTGATCGTCTCCGTATAAGTCGCGTTGGTCATTTGAAACGCGCCTGAGACTGTACCCGCTCCCTGAACGTTTCTGCAGTTGGATTCCATCACGCAGGTGGCCGCGAGCGACGCGCAGCTTACGCCGATCATCGTCGCAGCGTTGCACGCCTGGCCGCCCCACGACTGAGCGTTCATCGTATGCAATGGATCGCATCCGCTGCACGCCGTGTAGTCGACGTTGCCGCCGCCGGGATTATTCCCTCCCCCGGAGCCGACATCGGTCGAGCCGATCGGATAGGTGAATTTTGGCGCGCCTTTTTCCAGATAGGTCGGACGCACTGTTTCCGGAAGACCCCTCTCGGTAACGGGAACAGGATCGCCGGCGAAGGAGGGGACGGCGAACGCCAGCAAGAGAGCGGCTGCGAGCCTGGACGCATTTCGACGGGCTATATCGCCGCGATGGGTTGGACGAAATATGACTGCGAACATGGGACCTCCTCGTGTCGGAAGACGTCCCGAGCCGAACATGGAGGTGCGCGTATCTCTATCGAGACTTCCCGATCACGGGACGGTCTTGCAATGCACGGCGAATTCGCGCGAAACTCTCCGGCGGCGCTTGACCTTCGCGGCGCCGCGCGATTGCGACGGGGACCGGCGCGGCCTACGCGCTCGACCATAATGAGTCGCGATCGCGCGAACCGGTTGGCCAGTCACTGAAATTTTCACCAATCTCGAAGACGGGTCCTCATGACCGACACGACAGAGCGCCAAGGACGAGACCAAGCGCGGCGCTCGATCGACAGGGAGGCGCAAAAACGCTCCCATGCCGAAGTTCGCGCGCTTCTCGATGAATTGATCGACGCCTTCCCCGCCTGCTTCAAACCGCATGGCGTAAAAGACCAACCGCCGCTCGCCATCGGGGTGGAAGCGGACATCCTCCTCCGCCGGCCTCACATCGATTCCGACCGGCTGGGCCGGGCTCTGCAGGTCTACACCGCTGGTCCGGAATATTACCGCAGCGTGATCGCCGGATTGCCGCGCGTCGATCTCGACGGCGTCGCGCGAGCCGCGATCACATCCGAAGAGATCGGGCAGGCAGAGCGGCTCCTTCTCGAGTTCGAGAGCAGAGCGCGATCCCGTAAAATCCCCGCGAGCGAAGGTCATGCCGTGCTCGCCGAGCTGGTGACGAGCTTTCCAGCCTGCTTCAAGCCGCGCGATGTCCGCGGCCGGCCAGCGGTAGCGATCGGCATTCACAGCGACATCCTCGAGCGCCGTCCCGATCTCGATCTGGCGAAGGTGCGAAAGGCTCTCTGGGTCTATGTGACGGGCCTCGATTATTTGAGCGGGATGATTCCTGGAGCTCCGCGCATCGATCTGGACGGCGCAGTGACGCAATTCGTCACCGAGCAGGAAGCGACGAACGCCAGGCGCCGCCTCGCCTTTCTTCGTGACAGGATCAAGGCTGCACGGATTGCAGCGGAGAACAAGGTGTCGATTTCCGTCGAGATTTGACCCAGGATTTCCATTGAGAAGTGACCCGGGTTGAAGATGGCTTGCGGGTCAGTCGGTCGTCAAGTTTTGGTCTTCTCCTTTGCAGGTTTGTCCGCCTTCGCCGAGCTGTCCTTGAACCGGAAGCTGTCGTTTCCGGTTTCGAGGATGTGGCAGCGGTGAGTGAGGCGATCGAGCAGAGCCGTCGTCATCTTGGCGTCCCCGAAGACGGCGGCCCATTCGCCGAAGCTGAGATTCGTCGTGATGATGACGCTGGTCCGCTCATAGAGCTTGCTCAGCAGCTGGAACAGCAGCGCCCCGCCGGAGCCGCTGAACGGCAGATACGCGAGCTCGTCGAGTTATGTTGTGCTAAACATAACTCGATTAATGTGCAGTGTGCGGATATGTGGAGCTGCGCCGCCAACTGCCGCAATCGCGCGGGCTTCCGACGATGCCATGTGGCGAGTGCTATTCGGTGCGCAATTTTGGATGCAGATTGACAGCGGACGGCGACTTGGCAGGCGGAGTTTCGATTGGACAAGCATTTGCTTCGGAATCGTTCCGCGATGGCCCTGCGACGCCTAAAACGCATTCTGCCCAATCAGCGACGGCCTCGACGCCCGGTTCGGCACGAATAGATTGGGCGAACTCCTGCGCGGCGCGAAGGTAGCTGTCATCGCAGAGCTCGCCAAGAGAGCGCGTGGCGCTTCGAAAATTATAGCTGGAGAGCTTCAGCGATATTCCAAGGCCCAGGCGCCGGACCCGTTCGCCATGATCAGGTTGATCGCCAAAGAATGGAACGATCAATTGCGGCCTGCCCGCTCGCAATGCTTGGGCGGTCGTTCCGATCCCGCCATGATGCACGACGCATGAGGCGAGAGGGAAGAGTTCGTCGTGCGGCGCCTCGGAGCAGACGAACTCATTCGGCCCAACCGACGCCGAAAGCCTCGCGGCGTCATTCTTTCCCGCGAGCAGGATCGCTCGACGCCCGAGAGCGCGGGCCGCGTTAAGGCTGACGTCGTAGAAGTCGCCCGACACTTGTGGGGCGAAGGACCCCAAGGTGAAGACGATGGGCGCGCTCCCCGAGAACAGGAAAATCCTCAAAGAGTCGCTTAATTGGCGCCTGCCCTCGTCTCGAGGCTCGTAGAAGGGAAAGCCCGGAACCTCCATATTGGCCGGTCCATCCGCCGGGCGCGGCGCGAGACGTGGGGAATAGAGACCGAAAAGTTTTGACGCGCCGTTCTTCCTCCCGAAATCGAGGAAGAAATCTTCGTCCGTGCGCGGAAGTCCGAGGGCTCTTCGAAGCGAATGGAAGCGCTTCATCCGCATATTCACGCCGGTACGGATGAATGAGCGGACCAATTTGTTGTATCCGATCGCCGAGCGCGAATTAGGCTGAAGGATGTATGGCGCGGGAGGAGTCAGCGATGGACTCGCTGCCGACTGCACATACAACGGAGCGAGCGCGACTTTCGCAGTCGGAAGGCTAGACGCTTCTGCGGCCAAATTTGCGCCGACGAGCAGATTATGAGTTACAATCGCATCCGCCCCTTTCGCCGCAGCGAGAGTGTCGTCGTAGGTTTCGGAGAGGAAGCGAAGATAGATTTCGTCCAGGATAAAATATGGGTTCTTCAACATGATGCGGAAGGCGCCGGCAAGATCGACGCCGAGCGCGCCGACAATATCGTTTTCGTGTGGTCTCAAGCGAGCGTAGGCGATGCCCTCGCGCTCGATCGCCCCCCTATGCATTTCGGGCGCAGCAATGACGACATCGAGACCTCGTCGGCTCACTGCGTGAGCGACGGCGATAAACGGATAGATGTCGCCGAGAGTGCCGAAGGTCGCCAGCAAAACGCGCTTACGCTTCCCCATTCGCATTTTCCATAATTCATATGCTCTTCAGAAGTCATTATGATTGCCGCCTGTTTTCCGTCGTGAGCAACACGACTCGGAAAACGGCGGGCAATGTGAATTTATCATACTTCCACCTCCGTCTTGCCGATGACGCAATCGACGTCGTCCTCGGCGATCAGCACCTCCGAGCAGGTGCCTTCCTTTGCGAAACGGAAGTCGGCTGACGGATCATTGTAGCTCGCGACCAAGTCGTAGCTCCGCCACAACAGCGCATACATTTGAACAAATCGAGCGGGATCCCTGGGTTGACCAAGGCTACACCGCCGAGCGCGCAGATCGCGCCCAGGACGGTTATGGGCGTGGGAATTTCTCCGAGGATCACCCAACCCAACAGGAAGGTGGCCACAGGTTCGAGATAAAGCAGGCTCGATACTTTCGATGCGGGTGCACGCGCCAGCGCCAGAGACCACAGCGTATAGGCGAGAGCTGTCGGCACGACCCCGAGATACGCCACGGTCAGAGCCGTTGGAAGCGACACTTCGGTGACAGCGAGGGGCATTCCGGGGGCGAAGACCAGCATGGCGAGTGTTGCCGACCAGACTCCATATGCCGTGAGGTCGATGGCGCTGTAGCGGACGAGCCAAGGCTTCTGGAGAATGAAGTAGCTGGCGGACGCCGCACTAGCGACGAGACCGAGCAATATCCCCGGTTCGAAGTGGAAGCCGCGATCTCCCTCTAAGCTGATCAGTAGGACACCTCCGAAGGCGACGACCATTCCGATCCATGCCCGCCGGGACACCCGTTCCCCCAAGACGGGGATCGCCAACAGAGCACTCAGCGCCGGCGCCAACGCGATCAAGACACCGGCCATACCGGCGGTGATGCTGACCTGTGCGGCCGCCAGCGCAAATTGATAGACCGCGTGTCCCAAGACGCCGATCAGCACCAGGGTAGGCACGTCGCGCCCCGCTGGCCACCTGATCCGGCCCGCACGTTCAAGTGCAATGAAGCAGCAAGAAGCAACGAGGAAGCGCAGGAGGACCAGCGTTCCGGGCGAAACCTCTTGCAGAGCGAAGCGGATACCGACGAAGGCCGACGACCAAGCGACGACGGCAAGAAAGGCCAATAGAAGGGCCATGGGTTGGGAACTTGTCGTCGTCATCGAGGACATCGCTCCAGAAGGGTTGGCTCACTTCCAAGATGTCAAACAAGCCGATATTCAGATAGGCGGATATCGAATCATCCTGGTATCAAGCATTATGATAGTTTCAAGCGTTGACATCGATCTCCTCCGCACCTTTGCGATTGTGTGTCGGCTCGGCAACCTCAGCCGCGCTGCGGATGTCATGGGGCGCACGCAATCGGGTCTGAGTATGCAGATACGCCGTCTGGAGGATCTGCTGGGGCAGAAGCTGTTTCGCCGCACTGGACGGGGCGTTGCGCCGACACCTGAAGGAGAAATATTTCTCGGTTATGCCATGCGCATTCTTGCATTGGGTGATGAGGCGGCCATGCGCCTGCGCCAACCCCCTCTGGCAGGCACGGTCCGCATTGGCCTTCCAGAGGAAGCTATGCTCGCTTCGTTACCGACAGCGCTCGGCCGCTTCCGACGCACTCACCCAGACGTGAGTCTCGACGTCATCGTGGATAATACCATGATCATCGAGCCCCTGTGGCGCCAAGGCAAGCTCGACGTGATGATCGCGTCTCCCTCAGGCGTGTCGGACGATGCCTTAGCGAGTTGGAGCGTAGACCTGAAATGGGTCTGTGGCGTGGACTACATGCCTGAAGCGGGGAGGCCGCTCGATCTGATCGTCTTCGCCGAGCCGTGCACATGGCGCCGGCGAATGTTCGAGGTGTTGGCCGAGGCAGGGTTCGGTCATCGCGTCGCATTCACCAGTTCGAGCATGGCCGCCGTTCAGGCAGCGGTGGAGAACGGTCTCGGGGTCGCGCTCATCACACCCGAGGGCATCCGGGACATGACTATGCGGATTGTTCCTCATCCAGCCGGACTGCCAGAACCGGTGACCGTTCAATATGGCCTCTATGCTCGCATGGGTCGAACGGCCGCCGTCGAGGGAGCCGTCGGCGCATTGGTCAGCGGACTGTTCCACGGGGCAAAGCATTCTTGACCTAGGCCGATCGGCCGGCACGCGCCTCATCACGGCGCAATCGGAGCCATGACAATGGCGACGAAGTGAGTCACGAATGGCGAGGTCGCGCCAAAAGTCGCCATTCGCAGGGAAAGCCCGTAAAATGCTGGGGTTGTATGGTGCACTTTGCGATAATTGGCGCGGCTATGGGGAAGGTCAGTTTCAAGATGCGACAGGTTTTCGCGCTCGCTGCGCTCGCAATTCTCCTTCTCCCCGCCCGTGCCGAGGAGCCGGCGACCTTCCGGCAGGCCCCTAAGGAATGGCGCGCGCAGGGCGGCAACGACGCCTATTGGCGCTATTCGCCGCTCACGCAAATCACGCCGGAGAACGCCGGAAAACTGCAAGTGGCGACAATCGTTTCGACGGGAGCGCTGCGCGGCCACGAAGGCGCGCCGCTGGTCGTGGATGGCGTCGCTTATTTCACGACGCCTTTTCCGAACGAGGTGTTTGCCCGCCGTCTCGCGGATAACGCCGACAAAATCCTATGGCGCTACTACCCTCGGCAAGATCCGTCGATCTTAAAGAAAATCGGCGGCGACGCCGTCAATCGCGGCCTCGCCTATAGCGATGGTAAGGTCTTTTTATCCCAGCTCGACACGAATCTCGTCGCATTGGATCTGAAAACCGGCAGGGCGATATGGTCTCGCACCAACGGCAATCCGCAAATCGGCGAAACCTCCACCGGCGCGCCGGCGATTTTCAAGGACAAAGTGCTCGTCGGCATTTCGGGCGGCGATTTCGGCGTACGTGGCCATGTTACCGCCTATGACGCAAAGACCGGCCAGCGCCTTCGGCGCGGCTATTCGACCGGTCCAGACGCCGATACGCTGATCGACCCTGACAAGACGACGCATCTCGGCAAACCGGTCGGCAAGGAGGCCTCGCTTGCGAGCTGGGAGGGCGAACAGTGGAAGATCGGCGGCGGCGCGCCCTGGGGCGCCTTTTCCTACGACGCCGATCTGAAGCTCGTGTACTATGGCACCGGCAATCCGGCGCCCAGAAACGCCAAACAGCGTCCCGGCGACAACAGATGGACTGCGACCAATTTCGCCCGCGACCTCGACACCGGCGTGGTGCGCTGGGTCAATCAGGTCACGCCGCATGATCAGTGGGATTACGACGCGACGGGCGAGATGATTCTCGTCGATCTCGAAGTTGACGGCGCGACGCGCAAGGTGCTCACGCATTTCGACAAGAACGGCTTCGCCTATTTTCTCGATCGCGCCACGGGCGAGCTCTTGTCGGCTGACAACTTCGGCGCCCATGTCAATTGGGCGAGCAAGATCGAGCTCAACAAGAACTCGCCTTTTTTTGGCCGGCCGCTGCTCTTGGATGAATATACGCCGGAGATCCGCGGCGAAGACGTCAACACGAAGAATATCTGTCCGTCTTTCTTGGGAGCGAAAGGACCCTATTCGCCAAGCGAAAAATTGTTCTTCTTGCCGCTCACCACCAAATGTATGGACAACGAGCCGTTCGCCTCCGAATATAAAATCGGCAAGCCTTACCTTGGCGTGACAACGGAAGATTACCAAGAAGGGTATGTGACGAAGACTCATGACTACCGGGGAGGCACCCTCGTCGCGTTCGATCCGATATCGAAAACCATTCGCTGGTCGATTCCTGAACAGTACCCCATTCGTTCGGGCGCGCTCGTCACTGCGACAGGTGTTGTCTTCTACGGCACGATGGAAGGCTATTTGAAAGCGGTCGACGGGAAAAACCGGCAAGGAACTCTGGCGTTTCCACACGGGCTCGGGGATCGTAGGTGACGTCGTCTCTTACGAGCACGGCGGCAAGCAATTCGTCGCCGTGCTGTCAGGCGTCGGCGGTCTCGTCGGGCTGGAGTTGATCGATCTCAAGCGAGACGTCATGGACGGTCCGATCCGCAGTTTGCTCGACTACACCACTCTCGGCGGGATGCTGACCATATTTGCGCTGCCGAATTGAGGAGCCTCGCGGCCGCATCCAGGGCAAAGTGGAGTTGGCTACTGAATTGACCGCTTGCGGTCACAGTTCCTCCTTCGCCGTCGGGAAGGGGGAACTCGCGCCATAAGCGGACCTTCTGCACCAAGAGGGTGTGTGGCTCGGGCATGGGGCGTCATCCTCTTCGTTCACTCGCCAGGGTGATGCGGGGGCGGCACCTGAGCGCTTAAAAAAATCAAATGCGTCAGCCGGGACATGACTGGCTTTCGAAGCAGGATGGCGCTACCGACAAGACATGATAGCCAATAATCGCATCGTCCTCTCCAGCGACCACGCCGCCATTCAGCTCCGAAAGGCCATTGCCGGTCATATCGCGGAGCATGGCTGGGAGGTGGTCGATATCGGACCGACAACGCCGGAGAGCACACACTATCCTAAGCACGGGGAAGCGGCAGCGCGACTGGTCGCCTCCGGCGATTGCCGGTTTGGCATCATCCTGTGTGCCACAGGCCAGGGCATCATGATGGCGGCGAACAAGGTAAAGGGCATCCGTTGCGGCGTCTGCGCCGACACATTCTCAGCTCGCATGATCCGCCAACACAACGACGCCAACATGCTTTCGATTGGCGCGCGCGTGGTGGGCGAAGGGCTGGCTCTCGATATCGTGGACGCGTTCCTGACCGTCGACTTCGAAGGCGGGCGGCATGCCACACGGGTGGAGATGATTGGGGCGCTGGAGGGATAGCGCCTTTCTCTACTTCTCTCTTGGAAGAATTTGGCTGAATTCAAGAGTTTCGAATATCATTGTACGTATATGAAACATATAGATAACATTGCATTTTTGTGCCGTTTTGCACGGCACAGCGGCGATGCCGCTGTGTTGGAACGCCGAAAGGCTCCGCTTGGTGCTCAGCCGCTGGTCCCGACCGCGTTCATGAACTAACATTCGGCTTGACCACTCCATGATTGGCTGGCCAGTTAAAGAACGTGGCTTTGGACAGGCTTTTGACGCGAGAGTTCAACTGATGGCAATCCAGAGCTCAGTGTCATATTGGATTAAGATGGCCGGCGCGGGGTGCGGGGTAGCTGCAGCAATTATTGCCGGAGTTGCTGCTGTGCTTGGGAATATGAAGGAAATCGTAGAGTCAGCAGAAAAGTTTATAACATTGTTTCAAAAGCCGACTGTGCAGACAGAGCTATCAATCCGGGACGTTAGAGCAGTATTCGTCTATCAAGATACAGATGTATTTTTTCGTCCGAAGCAAAATATAAATGTAGGAATAGAGGCTGTTGTAACTCATTCTGGTCCCGAAAAATGCAAAGCAGAACTTGGAATTGAAACTAAAAACGGGCATGTTGTAAAGTATTACGGGAGCATGGATAAGATTGTAGGCCGTGAATGGAAGATAACAAATATTATAGATATTGGAGATGGCAGCTCAGAAATCCCATGTGCATTTCATATATCTGTTCCTCAAGAGCTGTTTGCTAAAACGGTCACGTTCCGTCTTCTGTGTGATAAGATCGTGACGCCGTATGTCAATATAGCTCTGCCGAATCCTGAGCCGCCACCATACTGAAGAAGGCGGTGATTGGGGGGCCGGAGATATAGCGATAGAGCGTCGCCTTGGAAACTCCGAAGCGCGCGGCGACTTCCTTGGAGGTCAAGGAGCCGTCCGCGAGTAGAGCCTTTGCCGCCGCCGTGTCCTTTTCCGTCAGGCGGCGAGGCCGACCGCCTTGTCTGCCTTTGCGCTTCGCCTCGGCGAGTCCGCCGGCTGTGCGTTCGCGGATCAGGGCACGCTCGAATTCGGCTGTCGCGCCGAGCATGTGAAAGACCAGCATCCCGCCCGACGACGACGTGTCGATTGCATCCGTCAGGGAGACGAGGCCGATCCCCGTCTCGGCGGTCGCTCGCCCAATAGGGTCTGGGGCGACGCGACACCCGGCTCGACAACCGTGCTGAATTTACACACCACGCTATCCGATAGCGTTAATGTGAATAGTTCCGCGCAAAGTTCTCCCCGGCGTCAAGCGTCAGATCCACGTTGCGAATTTGTTTTATGTCCAGCGCATCGGGCCGCGCCTATTTTGCGACGGCTGCCGTGGTCTTGTCGACGCAGATCGGGGCGTCTCGTGCCGAAGACTCGCCGGCTCCGTTGACCGTCCAGGTTGGCGACGTCACCGTCCCCGGTGAGGACGATGACCGGGGTGCAACCTCGCGTCCGGTCATGGACGCCCAGAAAAAGCCGAAGTCGATCGTCGTCGTCGATCAAAAGACGATCGAGGATCAAAACCTCAACCGCCTCGACGAATTGCAGCAGTTCGTCCCGAGCCTCGTCGTTCAGCCGGTGCGCAAGAGCTCTGTGGTCCTCGGAAATGTCGTAGCCCCAGTTCGGCCCCCTAATGGAGAGAGAACGACGACATCATTGTCGCGCCGAAGACGGGAGATTTCCTCGACGACCAGAGCGAAGCTTCTATCAGGTGAATTCGGCGGCAGAGTGATTCCGGCTGCCGAACTTGGCGCGCTTTCGCTGACGGAGAGGGGGCGGATTTCTATTTTGCGTCTCCGCCATCATGAGTTGCAATGTTGTCGCGTGAAACCTTTCGCGTTGCTATGGCGTTCAAATCGCGCATATGCTCATTGTTGTTAGAATAGCGCGGGAGACTTGCTCATATGACCGGGATTCGAGCCGCTTACGACGATCTCGTAAATGCTCACGGTGCGTTCTGCGACTCGTTCGAAGCCGCCGTGCGCGGCATGCTATCTCGTCCCGCGGCCGCGTCTTTGGGCGATCTTATGGACAAGGAGGTCCATGGCCACCCGGTGACGCTCGAACTGTATCGACGGGCTATCGCAGCAGCGGCAGGCGCGCTATCGCACACCGGAACGTTGGAAGGCGTCGAGCGCGCCATCGCCGACGCCGCGGGTGCGGTGGAATCGATGTTACTGCCGGACAATGTCGTAGGGTTTCCAAGTCGCAATGGAAGATGACAACGTCACGGTGAGGGGCTAGTGGCGCGATTCAGCGAGTTTGATTGGGGAAGACCGGGTAGAGGCTTTTGAGCTTGATGCGGGCGTCGGCGGTGGTGAACTGCCAGTCCGCTTTGGCCTGATGCGTGTTGCGGTCGACGACCCAGGCGGCGACTTTGGCGCGCAGGCTCTCGATGTCGCCGATGCGTCGCGCGAGACATTGCGAGGACAGAACGCTGAGCTCGCTCTCGGCCATGTCGAGCCAGCTTCCATGCTTGGGCGTGTGATGCCATTCGAAACGCTCGGTCTGCCGTCGGGCCTTCTCGGGCGCGAAGGCCTGATAGAGCGAGGCGGATTTGTGCGTGTTCACGTTGTCCTGCACCAGCACGATCTTCGTCGCCTGCGGAAACATCACATTGGTGATATGCTCGAGCGCATGCGCATAATCGATCGCCGTATGGCGCTCGGTCACGATCGCTTCGCGCCTCCCTTCGAGCGGCACGAAAATCATGAAGATGCTGGCGGTTCCGTTGCGTTCATATTCATAGTCGACGCGCTGCGGCTGCCCGGGCCGCACCGGCGAGGACGGCCGCGTCTCCTTTATCAGCTGCTTGGTCGCCTCGTCGAGACAGACCACGGGCAGCAACGGATCATGCGGACGTCGATAGACTTCGAGCACGTCCTCCATCGCGGTGACGAAGGCGGCGTCCGCATGAGGAGGAATGACTCACTGCTCCTTGCGATGGGGCTGCAAGATGTTTTTTTAAAAACACGACCGATCGTGCTGCCGCTCGCCGCATCGACGATGGTGAGCTCGACCACTTTTCGGTCCAGCAGCCGCAAGGTCCAGCGCGCATAGCCTTCCGGCGGCGCCGAGCACGACGGCGCGATCAGCTTCGCTTCCTTCTCGCCGTCGAATATGCGCGGCACGGAGGAGCGCGAGTGCTGCTTCCGCGTCAAGACCGCGTCGAAGCCTTCCTCCACCAGCTGCTTGCGCACGCGAAAGATCATCGACACGCTCGTCTCCAGCTGCTCGATGATCTCGCCGTCGCTCATCCCTTCGCCGGCCTCGGACACGTCCGCCTTCAACAAGATTCCGCTGTCGCTCGACTGTGGACCTCGAAGCGAAGGGAGGTCCCTCGTATCGACCGCGAACTCGGGTAAGCCCACAAAGCTGACCCTCACGTCCGACGACCTCGATGCGTAGAAACTTTGGTGATCCGAGGGGTCAGTTTCGTCGGCGTCACTCTCCGCGCCGATCTCAGGGAGCTTCCAAAAAACGGGCGCGCCTGCGCTTGCCTGTCCGTCGTGGGTCACGTCCCCTCCCCGGAATTTCTGGCTTTCGGAGCCTTGTCTGTAAGTCGACATCAGAAGTTGTAACATTCCGGCCATATCCAGCTTGGAAACAATCCAAATCTTTGTCATTGACCTGCCTATATACGATAAATACCGTAGTCATTACGTTATGATACGGCAGGCATGTCTTTCATTCTCCAAGCCTGGAGAATGAAAGACTTCTGGAGCGCTCGATGGTTGTTCTTTGGAAGCTTTCTCGACTTCAGGAGCATCCTTCGAGTTCGGTATGGAACCGCCTGATCGAGCATCACTCGGAGCCGCTTTTCGCGGCAGCGATCGCCTTGATCCTTACCCTCCCGTCGCCAGCGGGCGCCGGCGCCCCTGCGCCTCGCCCAACTCCGCCGAGCGCAGCCGACGTCCCTGCTCCATTCCTTTGGGCGGGCTTCTACATCGGCTCCAATTTCGGCGGCGGCTCAGGCTCGGGGTCGCGTCTTTCGGGTTTCGAGACCGAAGCATTTGCTCCCACCGGCGCGGTCTGGACATTACCCAGTCCAGATCCCGGCGGCGTCCTCGGTGGGTTCCAAGTCGGCCATAACTGGCAGGCCGGCAATGTCGTGTTCGGCCTGGAGAGCGATATTCAGGCGGCGGGCCTGAGCGGCGGCTCGAAGGCGATTGCGCCGAAAATGGCGGCCGCGCATCAGACGATCGACTGGTTCGGCACGACGCGCGCGCGCCTCGGCTATGCGCCGACGCCGACTTTTCTCGTCTACGCGACCGGCGGTCTGGCTTTTGGGGGCGGCGGCAGTCGCTTCGTTTACGTCGACGCCGTCAGCAACAATTCCGGCGAAGGCTTTCACGCCTGGACCCATGCCGGCTTCGCGGCCGGCGGCGGGCTCGAATGGGCATTTTCGCCGGAGTGGTCGGGGAAACTGGAATATCTCTATGTCGACCTCGGCCGCAGCGGCGGCCATGCGTTCAACCAGGCGAATGCCGACGGCGATACGCTTACTCGGGTTGCGACGCTGACCGGCGCGAGCAATCGCTTCCACGCAATTCGCGCCGGGCTGAACTACCATTTCGATCTGGCGGGCGGGTCCTCGGGCTCGCCTCTGGAACGAGCGCTCGCACAACCGAGCTCCGATAAGTTCCACGAGATCGACACGCATTACCTTTTCGGCTTCACCGAGGGCGCGGACATCGATGCAGAGGGCGAGAAGGAGCTCGAATTCATCAGCCTCGTCCGCTTCGGCAAGCGCCGGCTCGCCTATGATCCAGGCGCGGACGATTTCCTCGCGCGGCTCACCCGAGACGGCTATGCTGGCGACTACCGGTCGATCGAGCAGAAAGTCGAGTTCGAGCACACGCCGTCGCAGAATTTCCAATATTCCTTCGGGCTGATCGGGGCCAACCACCGCATCCGCGGCGTCGACGGTTTCGATAATTATTCCGGGACCGGCTTGCGAGGTCTGTCAGCCGAAGCCCGATATGTCCTGCTCGAACGCGGGCCCTCGCCGTTCGGCGTCACGCTGCAGGTCGAGCCGGAATGGGGCCATGTCTCGGGCAATAGCGGCCATCGCGAGACCGCATTCGAAGTCGAGTCGAAACTCGTCGTCGACGCCGAACTCGCCCCCGATCGCTTCTACGGCGCTCTGAACTTGGTCTATGAGCCGGAAATCTCACGCGGGCTCGGCGAAAACAAATGGGACCGCGAGTCGACGATCGGCGTCACGGGCGGGCTCACCTACCGAATCATGCCGATAGTGGCGCTGGGTGGCGGGCTGCAATACTATCGCCATCACACCAGCGGGTTCGCCTTCCAGAACCTCGACGGACAGGCGCTTTTCGTCGGCCCGTCCCTGCATGTGCGACTGACGAAGAAAATGTTCTTGTCGGCGGCGTTCTCCACCCAGCTTCGAGGTCATGCCGGCGGCGAGACGCATGCGCTGGACCTCACGAACTTCACTCGCCATATGGCGCGGGTGCAACTCGGCGTCGAATTCTGACGAGAAAGGTGAAAAATGAAGACTTCGGGTAAGTTCGTTCTGGCGTCCTCGATCGGCGCCGTCACGCTCGCCGCCTCGACGACCTTTGCTCTCGCAGAGCAGGCGTCGTTGAGCATATCCATCAAAGATCACCACTTCCAGCCGGCCGAAATCCACGCCCCGGCCAATACGCTGATTACTCTTGTGGTGAGGAATCTCGATTCCACGCCGGAAGAATTCGAGAGCAAGACCCTGCGGGTCGAGAAGCTCGTCGCCGGCAATGGAACGATCACCATGCAGATCCGGCCGCTGGCCATCGGCCGTTACCGCTTCTTCGGCGACTATCACGAGGACACCGCGGAAGGCTATCTCGTTATCGAATAAGGACGGGCCTCGCTCGGCGGCGATCTAACTCCGCGGCTTGCACGCCGGAGCGCCTCATATATCGGTTTGGCGTGCTCGCGTTCAGCTCGCGGCCGCGACGCTGCCCGGCAGGGTGATCACGACCTGAAATCCGTGAGGGCTGCGAGTCTCCAAGCGAAATTGTCCGCCATAGGCTTCGACGATGTCCAACGAGATCGATAGCCCGAGCCCGGCGCCTCGGTTTTTTGGTCGAGTCGAGCGCCCCGGCCTTGTGGTTGTCCGCGTGAAAGTCGGCGATGGTTTTGAAATCGGGCTTCAAGATTGCCAATGCAGTTCGCCTTCAACTTCACGCGCTGACGACAATCTCGGCAACGTCCTGTGCATGCTGGCGGCGCCAGCGCCGATCAGAGACTGGTCGATACGACGCTGCACGTAAGGCCAAACAAGATCGACGCGAATGCCATCGTCCTCACCCGTTACGTCATGTTCTAGATGGCTGATGTCGCAATATCGCGCAATCTCTTCGCCAATATCTCGCGCATGATCGCGGAACTTCGGCCGTCGTCGATCACATCAGTGGCGTAGTGCTTTCGCTTATCGAGAGTCCGATCGAAAGCGACAGGAGATATATGTCTCGATGACGGCCAATCCGGCATTTTTCCCGATAATCAACTCGGCCATACCTCGAACTACAGCCGCAGGGCGGCCGCGACGGCATGGGCTTGTCAAAATCCATAAACTCTCCCAGATTTGCCATCGTAGCAGCGTCCATCTGGAGAATGTCGGATGATGCAGTTCCTCTGAATGACTCGAAATTCGTACCCGGTGGGAGGCTTGACGATGTATAAGAAAATTCTCGTCCCTATCGATGTCGAAGAAGCCGAGGTAACGAATCGTGTGATCAAGGAAGCAGTCGCGTTGGCCATAGACACGAAGGCCCAATTGCGATTCGTCAATGTGCAAACCATGGCGTCGTCGATTTTCATCGAATTTTCTCCCCCAGATCTCGAGGGAAAAATTCAACTTGTCGCTGAAAAGCGGCTCGGTGAGATTTTGGCTGGAGCCGATTATCCGCAAGAGCTCATTTCGAGCATCGTCCGAATTGGCTCTATCTACGATGAGGCGCTGACTGAAGCTGCGGAATGGGGCGCAGATCTCATCGTCGTTGGTTCTCGACGGCCAACGACGTCAACGTATCTTCTCGGTTCTAATGCGGCTAACATTGTGAGGCACGCGAAATGCTCGGTGCTCGTGGTGCGGCAATAACCGTATTTTGTGCAAATGCGGGTTTAGACGATTGATCTGTCCCTCCGTTTGGCTGTCGCTCCAGGGCTCGGTAATCGTATCCCTCACGACGCTGAGGTCCCTCCGCAAAACGCAGGCGAACCGTTGCATCGCGTAGAGTTCCGGCTTCCGGGCATCTTCATCGAGGCTCCGAGTCTGTTGACGCTCTAGCTTTTCGGCACGCCCCGAAGTCGAATGGTGAGCCGGCACGAGTGCTTTACAGGTGATACGTCGGTGGTTGGCGGCGCGGGTATTATGACTATCCGACCTGGGGCCGAGACCGTTATGGGCCAGTCTGGGGGCGCGGGGAAAGATAGCGTCATCGTTGGCGCCAACATCGCGAATGGGACGATTGATGTGCGTCGGCGGCCTCATAATTGGATATTGGCGCATGAGACACGACACCGAGCGCCTCGCCCTGTCGATCGGTGGTTTGTACAAGACAAAGCCGGCGAAGGATGTCGTAAGGCAATACGATCTCTCATCCAGATTGCCGAGCCATCATCTCTTCACGCGCAGGACGTAAGCCGCGCGGGCGCATTCACTCCCACGCAAACGGCCCGTCGGCAGAGCCGACGCCCCCATTTTTTCGCACGCGTCACGCCGTCAAAAATATCGGCTATGATGACGAGCGCGGCCGCGATGACGCCAGCCGCGGGGACGCGGAGCCGTGACTGCTCCGATTATAGCGCCGCCGGCCGCTCCCACCGCGGCGCCCGCCAAAGTCGGACCCGCGAGACCTCCCGAGGCGAGCGCGCCGATTCCCGCGCCTCCGAGGCCGCCGATGATCGCGCCACCCGCTGCGCGTTCGCCGGGCGTGTAGCAACCCGCAAGCGGCAGCGTGCCCGCCAGTGCGACTATGAGAACGAGCCGTTTCATGGAGGATCGCTCCGTTACGAGACCGATCATTCGAACTCCTTTCCGATCTGCGAGAGGCACAGCGTATCGCATGACACGCCGCGTCCATGCCCAAGACGCGATCCTGCGGCGGGAAATGCGCCGATAGCGTGGAGCCGGACGCCGAACTTGGCCGCCTCGTAGACTTTTTGAAGAGGTGTGGCCCGATTGCAACAAGCGACATGTATGCTGGGAGCCGCGGGAGCGACCCGTCGAATGAATCGAACATTGCGACTTGTCAGCCCGTAAAATTCGCGATTAGTCGGAGGGATCGGGACATAGCTTCGATTTTCCGCAGAACTCTGTTGTCGAATCCAACACGCGCCGTTTCGAGTCGGCGACGCCCGCTATGAACGATTCTGCTCTTCGGCAGGCTGGTGTCGTCCGACGGCGGGGTATTGCTGCTGCGCGGTGTTCGTGACTGTTGTGCGTCAACCGCGAGCTTAACCGACAGGGAGAAGTGACGATGACGCAATCGATGCAACATCGACAACGCTACGGCGCTATGGCGCAGGGCCTACATTGGCTCTCGGCCCTGGCGGTCGCAATCGCCTGGGGGCTCGGCCTACTCGGTGGCCAATTTCCGAAGGGTTCGCCCCGCGAGACTGCCGAGTTCGCGCATGTCGTCGCCGGCGAGGTAGTCGTCGCAATGCTCGTATTGAGACTCATTTGGCGTTTCATCGACCCTCCACCGCCGGCGTCACCGAGCGCCATGGGCCGCGCAGCCGATCTCGCCGCGAAACTCGGCCATCTCGCGCTCTATGCACTACTGTTGGCCGTGCCGGCGGTTGGTGTTGCTACACTCTTCGCGAGCGGCGACGCGCTGTCGATTTTCGGAGTCGGCGATTTCCCCTCGCCGTGGGTCAAGGATCGAGCCTTCGAGCATTCGCTCGAAGAAATTCACGAGATTCTCGCGCACAGTCTCATCGCGCTGTCGGCAGTGCACGCCGTCGCAGCAGTCATCCATCATCGAATTTACCGAGACGATACGCTCAAACGGATGCTGCCGCCCGCTATTCTCCGCTAACGGGGCCGTTCGTATTCGAGCTTGCGGAGGTGGAACATAGAGCGCCGTTTGTCGTGGCGCTCTATTGTTCGGGCGACGACCCCCGTGTCACCGCGGCGAGGGCTCCCTAGGCTCAGCGTATCGAGTGATGACTTGGTAACCCGAACGAGGGATTTCGAATGAGCCGTCTTCGCTGGCACAGAGAGAGCCACCTCGTCGATCGCATCGGTTGGCTGAGAGCCGCAGTGCTCGGCGCCAACGACGGGATCGTTTCAACGGCGAGTTTGATCGTCGGCGTCGCCGCGGCGGCCGCGACGCGAGACGATGTCTTGATCGCAGGCGTCGCAGGTCTAGTGGCCGGAGCCATGTCCATGGCCGCCGGCGAATATGTGTCCGTCAGCTCGCAATCGGACACGGAGCGAGCCGATATCGCGCGCGAATGCAAGGAGCTCAACGAAAACGTCGCATCCGAACTCGATGAGCTTGCCGAAGTCTACGTCACGCGCGGCGTCGATCGCGTGATTGCGCGACAGGTAGCAGAGCAACTAATGGCGAACGACGCCTTGGCAGCCCACGCTCGCGACGAACTCGGAATTTCCGAGATTACCACCGCCAGGCCGGTGCAAGCCGCCCTGACGTCCGCGGCGACGTTTTCTCTGGGCGCCGCACTGCCTTTACTCATGGTCGTCGTAGCGCCTGTCGGCGTGCTCGTCCCCATCGTGTCCGGCGCGTCTTTGGCCTTTCTTGCGCTGCTGGGCGCGATCGGCGCGAGAGCGGGCGGAGCAGATGTTCTACGCGCCACGGTCCGAGTAACGTTCTGGGGCGCATTGGCGATGGCTCTCACCGCCGGGATCGGGAAGGTTTTCGGCACGGTCGTTTGACGATCTAATCCGATCGGCAACGACGCGCATTAGAAAAAGGTGAGGCCATGGCCGCCCCCGACCTTCACTCGAATCGACAGATAGACGTGAAAATGAGCTTGGTCTCACGACGGAGCGCGGCGGCTCTGATCAACCTTCCCGCGCCATCTGCAGTTCGGATTGGGGACCCCCAAAAGTAAGCGTGATCTGGCGACCGCCTACCGGAACGCATATGGAGTGGGTTAGGTGTCCACCATCGAACAGGTGGACACCAAATGTCGGCGACGAAGGATGGCGTCAAGCGGCGCATGTGGAGCCTCGAGGAACGGCAGCGGATTGTCGCGGAGGCGTTGGCGCCTGGGGCGTCTGTCGCTGCGGTCGCGCGGCGACATGGATTGAACGCCAATCTGATTTTCAAATGGGTGCGGCGTTCGCGGGAAGGCTGGCTGGATCGCCGACGCGCGCCGCCGAAGGAGACGGCGGCGGCGAGAATGTCGCCGGAACTGGCCGCGCAGACCTTCGTTCCCGTCGAGTTGCTGGAGTTGAAACCAGCCCCGATGCGTCCTGCTCTGGCGCCGTCGTCGGCGCCGGTCGCGAGGATGGCCGCCACGCCGGCGCGGGGGGCGCGCAAGAGCGTGCGGCGCGGCGCTATGGAAGTCAGCCTGCCGAATGGCGCGCGCTTGTCGCTCGACGCGGATGTGGACACGGAAGCTCTGCGCCGCGTGTTGTCTGCGCTGGGCGATCTTTGATGCTTCAGTTCGCGCCCGGGATGAAGGTCTATCTGGCGCTGAAGCCCGTCGACATGCGGCGCGGCTTCGACGGACTCGCCGCCGACGTGGCGCAGGTTCTGCGCAACGATCCTTTTTCTGGCGCGGCATTCGTGTTCCGCAGCAAGCGCGGCGACTACGTGAAGATTTTGACCTGGGACGGGTCGGGCCTGTGTCTTTTCGCCAACGATCTGCATTCATACTACACCTCTTCCAGCTTCAGCTGATCGTTTATGCCGCGCTGGTGTTTTGTGCGCGGGCAGCGGCTCGGTCAACGAGACGGTTCCATCGGCTGCATTGTTTTTGCGGTACGTCTTTGTCGGGAATTTCGTAGAGGCAAAAGTGCCCGTTGTAGGAATGCCCGGTGACGAGGCCATGTTTGACCCAGCTCGTGAGGGTGGTCTCGTGGATATTCAGACGCGCCGCGGCTTCCTTCTTGGTCAGCATTCCCCGCTCTCTCAGTCGATCGTAACGGGGACGCAGTTTGTATTCGTGAACGAGATAGGCAACCCGTTTGGGGGTGAAGCGGGCGTCGTGGCGCCCGCGGCGCGCAGCCTCGCCCGGGCGATATCCTTGCTGGTTGAGGAGTTCGGCGATCTCGGAATAGACGTGGTCGTCGAGCAGCTTGTCGACCAGTTCGACGATGCCGGGCTGTGTCTTGATCTGCTGGGCGGACGATTTCGGGCTCGAGGTCGTGAGCGTCTGGATTTTGCCGCCCTTGAACCGAACATGAACCTTGGTGGTTCCTTCCGCCTGTAGCTTGACGAGGGTGACGTCTTCGATGACGTGGGCGAGCAGCCGCTTGCGTTCTCGGTTTGGGGTATCGGGATCAGCCCAAAGCTTCTTGAAGTCCACCGTCATGGCGATGAGCCGCTTACGGATGGCGTCGTCAAGAACGAATTGATCGTGCTCGTGGGCGCGCTGGCGCTCCTCGCGGGCGTTGGCCAATATGCGGAGTTTGTCGTTCCACTCGCCTTCGAGCGTGTCGGCGACGAGGCGATTGTTGGGGTCGACCAGCATGAAGCGGCGCTGAGCGAGATCGGCTTCGGTTTGGGCGCGCTCGATCGCACGGCAACGCAACCGGTCGGCTTCCTCATGACGCGCCTGAATCTCCCTGCGCACTTCGAGCGCCAGTTCGACGGCCAACGGCGTCATCTCGTCGGCAATCAGCATGCCGACAGCTTGATCGACGGGAGGTCCGGCGATCGACTGGCACGAGGGTTCGCCGCGATAGTTGTGGGGGCGATCGCAAACATACCACGCCTCCTGTCGGCCCCGCCGGGCGGCATAGCGGACCCTAAAATGCCCGCCGCATCGACCACAGATGGCCCGTCCTTGCAGCAGCGCCGGGCCTTCTCTCGGAATTGACGTTCGCGCCGCGTCATAGCCATGGCCGTTCGCCTTGAGAACCTTCAAGTTCTCCTGGTGCCGCTCCCAACTGATATAGCCGGGATGGGCGCCGGGAATGCGGGCCAGCCAATCGTCATCGTCTCTGGCGCGCACGGTTTTCTTGCCCTCGATCGTGCGCCGGAACTGTCGTCGGCCATAGGTGTAGGCGCCGGCGTAGCGCGGATTGGTTAGGACGCGCATCGCCGTGGAAGCCGTCAGTGGCCGAAAGACCGTCTCGCTGTTGTGCAGGCGCGAGGGGAATAGAAGACCTTCCTTGCGAAAGGTCTTGACGGTCTGGGACGCGGAGCCGACGCGCGAGAAGGTCTCGAAGAAATGAGCGATTGTCTCCCTGACCTGGAGGTCCGGATCCAGCGCCACGTTGCCGGAGAGGTCATAGACCAGCCCGGTCGGCAGCGGGCAGCGGAACTCGCCACGCTTCGCCTTGTTGAGGATACCGCCGCGCAGCCTCGCCTTGATGACATGGAGTTCGGCTTCGCTCATCGTACCCTTCAAACCCAACAAAAGCCTGTCGTTGAAGCTAGCCGGATCGTAGACGCCATCCTCGTCGAGGATCAGGGTGTCGGCAAGGGCGCAGATCTCCAGCAGGCGCTGCCAATCGGCGTTGTTGCGCGCCAGACGGGAGACTTCCAGGCCCATCACGATTCCGGCGCGTCCCAGGCCGACATCGCTGACCAGTCGCTGGAATCCCTCGCGCCAAGCCGCCGATGCGCCGGACTCGCCCTGATCGTTGTCGATGACGATGATCTGCTCGTCGCGCCAACCCAGGGCGACAGCGCGTCCGCGCAGCGCATATTGCCGCTTGGCGCTCTCGGCGTTCTCGACGACTTGCCGCATCGACGACTGGCGGATGTAGAGGTAAGCGCCGCGTTCGAGATGGTGACGCTGAACTTTGATCTGTGCGTTCATGGGAATATCCCCTCATGTAAGCCAGCGTGGTTTGTGCCGGCGGCGATTGTCGCGAGCACATGAACGACGGCGCCGCGCCCGCCCGGCCTCGATGAGACGAACGGGCGCTGGTCGATCGGTTCTGGAGTGGGGTCTGCCGCCGCCGTCAGCGCCTTCGCCCATCCCCACATCCCACGGCGCAGAAACAGCATGAGGCCGCTGCGGGCCATGAGCGGCAGCGCTTCGCCGAGAGCGGCGGCGCGCAGCACCTCGTAATCGGACGCAAGAGCCGACGACGGGATCGAACAAGTCGAGGTCGCGGCGATGTTCACCGGCCCGTTTTTTTTAACGCCCGCTCGATCGTTCTCGGATGAAGCTCGACATTGAGTTCGTTGCGGACCAGCCTGGCGAGTTCCCGGGCGCGAACAGGTTCGCCAGGAACCAGTCGCGCCTTCAGGAAGACCATGATGTCGTCGTCGAGCTTGTGGGGACCGCGGGGGCCTGGCTTGGCCTGGACCAGGCCGGCAATCCCGGCGGTGTCGAAGTTCGCCTTGGCCTGATAGTAGGTCGGCCTGGAGACGCCGTATTCGTCGGCAGCCTCCGTGATCGACAACTTGTCGACGGAGACGCGGCGCAGCATCTCGTATTTGACCTGCACGGCGTCGTGCGGATCGAAGAACTCGCCGCCGCGGAACTTCGGATCGCGCACCTTGTCCGGGGTGGGATTGAATGTGCCCTCCTCGATGAGGGCGTCCCTCTTCGATCGCTTGCTGTCGGGCATCGCTGGCGCCGGGCGCGTGATTCGATATTGACGTAAACATATTTACGCCGCCATCTGAACCAGCGTCAAGACCGCGCCTACCATTTTCCGCCAGCTTATGATCGATATTGTGCAGCTTTTTGTCCATGAGAATCACGTTCGGGGAAGGATTGCGGCGCAATCTGCTTTACAATGGCGGCATAATTGCCTTTACATACCGCTTCGCGGCCGCCTCACTGATTTGCCACTGAGGCGGCTAACCAGATCGGCAAGCTCCAGGAAATCGGAAACCCGCAAAAGCGATTGCCCATGACCCATGACGACGTCCGGGTCGGGGCTCGCAACATCAGTCCATCCCGGGGGGAGCGACCAAACGGCGCCGTTGCGATCTTGCAGCAAAAGCCGTTCGCCATATCGGTTGTAGCGCCTGCCGACGCACGGCAGTTGCTGAGCAAACAGAGGATGAAACGGATGCGTCACCAGCACTAACTGCTGAGCTGTGCTTGGGGCGGCTGCATTCTCTGGTGAGTTACAAGCGGCTGGAGAAGGGAAAGTTCGTCTGGCCGCCGATCGTCGAGGGCGCGTTGCAATTGACGGCGGCGCAGCTGGCCTTGCTGATCGAAGGGATCGACTGGCGGCGGACGGTTGCGCCGGAAGCGCCGGAACGCCCAGTTTTTCTATAGATTCCTCCCATTCCGGAGCTGCGCCGCTGCGTGTTTCGTGGTAGATGAAATCATGTCGCGCGCCGCTGCCGATTTGCCCGAAGACCCCGCCGAACTGCGGCGCTTTGCGGCGGCGCTCGCCGCGGAAGTCCACGCCAAAACGCTGCTGATCGAGAAGCTGAAAATGCAGCTTGCCGTTTTGCGGCGCGCGCGCTTCGGGCGTTCATCGGAAAAGCTCGACCGCGACATCGAACAGCTCGAATTGCTGATCGGCGACATGGAGGAGAGCGACGCCGAGCGGCAGGCGCGAAGCGAAGCGGCCGAGAGCGGCGCTTCGTCATCGACGCCGAAGAAGAAGCCGTCCGTTCGCGTTCCTCTGCCCGATCATCTCCCGCTCGAGACGATCGTCCACGACGCGCCCTGCGTCTGCCCGACCTGCGGCGGGAACAAATTCGGACCGGTAGGCGCCGATGAGCGCGAGGTGCTGGAATACGTCGCCTCGCACTTCAAGCGCGTCTTGCATGTGCGGCCGAAGATGAGCTGCCGCGCCTGCGAGACGATCGTTCAGGCGCCCATGCCGACGCTGCCGATCGAGAAAGGACGGCCGGGGCCGGCGCTGCTCGCTCATGTGATCGTCTCCAAATACTGCGATCATCTTCCTCTGCATCGCCAGTCCGGCATTTACGCGCGCGAGGGCGTGACGATCGACCGCTCGGTCATGGCCGGCTGGGTCGGCCATATGGCGGCGCTGCTGGAGCCGTTGGCCCAGCGCATCGCGCGTCACGTGCGCGCCGGCTCCGCCGTCCACGCGGACGATACGACGGTTCCCGTGCTCGATCCGGGGCGCGGCAGGACAAAGACCGGCCGATTGTGGACCGCGGTGCGCGATGAAAGGCCCTATGGGTCGACGGCGCCGCCGGCCGCCTTCTACCTCTACTCGGCGGACCGCACGTCCGAGCACGCTCATGCCTTGCTGAAGGGCTGTCGCGGCCATCTCCATGCCGACGGCTATACGGGCTTCGGCGGCCTTTACGAAGCCGATCCGAAAACCGGCGCGCCGGCGCCGCTGAAGGAGGTCGCCTGCTGGGCGCATGCGAGGCGCAAAATTTACGACGTGCACGTCGAAACGAAATCGCCGGCCGCGGCCGAGGCGCTCGACATCATCGCGCGGCTCTTCGCCATCGAGGCCGGCGTCAAAGGCAGACCGCCGGCCGAGCGCGTCGCCGCGCGCCGCGAGCGGGCGAGTCCCATTCTGGATGAGCTACGCGCGTTCCTCGACGCGACGCTGGCCAAAATCAGCGGCAAGAGCGACTTCGCAAAGGCCATCCGCTACGCGACCTCCCGCTGGACGGCCTTGACCCGCTACGTCGACGACGGGCGTATCGAAATGACGAACAATGCCGCCGAACGCGCCATCAGACCCCTTACATTGGGCAGAAAAAACTATCTCTTCGCCGGTTCCGACGATGGCGCGTCATACTGCTCACCTCATCATGTCTCTGGAATATCGAGCAAATTATGCTGGCGGTCATCAGGCGGCGGACGTCGTGATCTGCGCGCTGCGGCCTGACGGCCGATCGCGTCACTTTCGATGTCCGCGCGACGGATCATCCACGGCGCGCCTTTGCAAACATGGGTCGCCGGAATAGCTCCTTCCATGATGAGTCGGCGCATCGTGGTCGCGCTGATATCCAACGAAGCAGCCGCCTCGTCGAGCGTGACCTCGCCACGCTCCGCGCGCTCGCCTTCACGATAGATTGCGATTCCATGCTGTTTGCGCAGCGAGCAGACGCGTTCCCGAGTCCAACTATTGCCATGCCCCGTCTTTTTGCCAGAGCGGTTCAGCAAAGCTGCGATTGTCTCGTCTGGAATCTGCCGCGCCAAGGCACGCACGAGATCGACGATGTCACCGTCAGTCGTCCAACGTGTGTGGCCGGCGCGGTTTTTCTTTGCTGTCAAATTGGTGTGGTCGCCTCCCTGCCAGTGGACGATCATCTGCAATTTGTCGCCGACGACATCGACGACGATCTCGGAAATGACGGTGCGAAGAATTTTTTTGCGTGTCTCCGACGTTGTTCCCGGGCTTTCCCACGCCTGCCGGAGATCTCGACCAAGAGACATGAGTCGCTCGCGATCCTCCGGCGTGAGAGCCGGCCCTTTGTCTTGGTCGAACCGTTCGAGTTCGCCTTCCAGATCACGCGCCGCGACGAGACGCTCGTTCCATCTACGCTCCAACTCCCCGGCGACCAGCCGATTTTCCGGATCGGCCGAATCATACTGGCGCTGCGCGCGAGCGGCCTCATAACGGGCCTGCTGCAAGGCCATCTCCAGCTGGTGCTTTTTATCGGACTTCTGTTGGCCACGCGCCTCGATCGCGGCGAGCGCCGCCTCGACGCCAAGAGGTTGCAGGCGATCCAGCACTTCCTTTGCGACGACGCGATCGACGCGCATGGCGCCGAAGGTGATGCATCGCGCCGCGGCTAGGTGACTGAAGGCTCCCACGCATTCGTATCGATAGCTCTGCGCACCTTGCCTGCCGCTATACCTTACATGAAGCTTCTTTCCGCATCGCGCGCAGCGGAAAATGCCAGGTAGCAGCGCCTCGCCGCACCGGACGGCGCCTCGACTCATGAAACGCTTTCCATTGGCGTTGTCGGCGATCAGTCGTTGGTTCCTTTCGAACTCCGCCCAGCTAATATAACCGTCATGATGGTCACGGATCAAAGTCTCCCAGCTCCGCCAGTCGCGTTGCATGCTTCTGACGACGCGCTTGCGTCCATCCTCGATGGTCACGCGGGCGGTTCGGCGGCCGAACACGTAGGCGCCGGCGTAGACCGGGTTGGTCAGCATGTGGTGAAGCGTTGGATACACCGGCAGCCGCCAGACGATTCTTTCGGCGGATGGTCCCACACCCAGAGCCGGCAACGAGATTTTCTCGTCCCGGCACCACACCAAAACTTGGCGGATCGTTTGAAGCTCCGCGAACTTGCGGAAGACCAGGGCGACAGCCTCCTGCACACGACGGTCGGAATCCTTTTCGATGCGGTCGCCGAGGGCTTTTACGTAGCCGACCGCCACAGTCAGAAAGAGCTCGCCGCGCCGCGCCTTCTGCTTGATCGCTTCGACCGAGCGCTGCCGAAAGACCGACAGCTCCATCTCGCTCATCGTACCCTTCATGCCGAGCAGGAGGCGGTCATTGGGCGACGCCGCATCATAGACGCCGTCCTCGTCGATTATCAATGCGCTGACCAGTCCGCAGAACTCGAGGAGCGTGTGCCAGTCTCGGCCATTGCGCGCAAGTCGCGACGCCTCCAGAGAGAGCACGGCGCCGACGCGACCTTCGCAAATCGCGGCCAGGAGCTTTTCGAAGCCGGGACGACGGCCTCCGGCTCCGGACCGGCCGAGATCATCGTCGATCACTTCCACTTCGGACCAACCGAGTTCGCGTGCGCGAGCGGCAAGGCCGTATTGTCGTCGCTGGCTCTCCAGGTTCTGTGCGACCTGGAAGGCCGATGATTGCCGAACGTAAACGATCGCGCTGCGCGCGAGATGATCAGGGCCGATCTTGCTCATCGCCCGTCTCCCTCGTATCGCCCGCCGTCATCGCTTCGTTCAATAGGGTTTGGATCTGCTCCAAGAGTTGCGTCCGCTGCGCTGGCGGAAACGTTGGTGATCTTTTCGGCGGCGTCGCCTCGAACAAGTCTGCCTGCGAGTTCTCCAATTGCGTTGCCATCGGCGCCTCCTTCGGGACCAACCCGTAAGTCGGAGGCTAAAACCGAATCGAGGAACGCTCGTAACTCGAGCAGTTGCGCAACTGGAAACCTCACCAGGTCGACGATGCCGATCGTCGACGCTTCCGATTCGACCATCCAAGCCGGAACCAGAAATGTTTCGCCGTTGTCGCCGGAAGTTAGTCTTAAGTGACTACAACCGTTATGGATTTGCTCGGCGACCACGAATGCTCGCCGGCCAGACAATGGATGGAACGGATAGGCGACCTCGACCTCACGCCCCAGATTGCGGGCGTTATGAAGCCGCTTCGGACGAAGGCGGGCGAAGGGCGGCGATCATGTATACGCTGATCGAAACCGCGCGCTTCAACGACGTCGATCCAGAAGCCTGGCTCGCCGACGTCATCGCTCGCATCGCCGATCACCCGATCAACCGGATCGACGATCTCCTTCCCTGGAAGTGGAAGCGTGAAATGTCGCAAGCGGCCGCCGCATAGCGACACGCGGTCCTCAGATCACGCTTACCCCCAAAAAGCGGTGGCCGCCGCCGCTTTATGACGGACGCGCTTCCGCCATCTTCGCAAGGAGGTCCCGCAGCCTTCGACCCGACCGAAGACCTGCCCCGCAGCCGTGCATTAAGCGATTTGACCGGCCTTCTGGTAGCTTGCGGTTACACCGCGGCGGGAGAACTCGGCGCAGGAAGAGTATGACCGGGTCCGAACCGTGACCCCTTTGAGGTGAACCCGCGGTAACTAAATCGGCGGATTGAGAGAGGAATCCCTTCGCCGAGTAACCGACAGCACCTACCCCTGGACGTAGAGGTCGCTACGATCCATCTTCCCGACGATAGGGCCCGTGTCATCTTCTATTTACATGGGCGAACGATACAAATCGAAATCAAACACCGAAACGTACGCGATCCCGCAACCATTCTGGAGCGTAGGTATTTATGCGATTAGCGGACCAAACCTCGATGGTCGCCCCGATCGGGCCTTTCATCAGCAAGGTGGCTATCGTACTCGCAATGGTTGGCGCGGCGCTGGCGACCTGGGTGCTTCGCGAGGTCATTATCATTCTGTTTGGCGCGCTGGTGCTGTCCAACGGCATGAGCGCGATGGCGCGCTTTCTCGGGAACAAGTGTGGAATTAGATACGCCTTCGGTTTGCTGCTGGTCGTGCTGATTGGCCTGTCCCTTGTTGGAACAGTAGGCTGGTTCTTTGGCGCGACGATCATTGAGCAGTTGGACGAACTGACGAAGAAAATTCCGGATGGTCTACAATGGCTTACAAATCAGATCGAAGCTCGCCCCTATGTGCGCGACTTATTTTCTAAGCTCGAGGTAACGGATTTTTCGGGGCCTACGGGGTGGATCGCAAAGGCGACGGCGCCCATCCTCAAGTCCTTCCTGGGAACCGCCGGATCGCTCGTCGTGATGGCAATAGTCTCGATCTATCTCGCGGGGCAGCCACAGCGGTATCGGTCGGGGGTCTTACGCCTACTCCCTTCGAGTGCTCGGATGAAAATGTCGCGGCTCTTCGATGCGACCGCGGCTATTCTTGGTCGCTGGCTCGTCGGCCAGCTGGCGGTAATGGCCCACAGTCGGCGTACTCTCTGGACTGGGGTTGTGGACTCTTGGCGTCAGGGCTGCGTTCGTGCTTGGTCTCGTCGGGGGACTGATGTCCTTCGTTCCCTATATAGGATCGGTGATAACGGCCGTGCTGGCCGCGTTATTCGCCTTGGCGCAAGGCCCCTATTACGCGGCAGCTGTGATCGTCATGTACATTGGAGTTCATTTCATCGAAGGCAATTTCATCACGCCGCTGATCCAAGCGGAGGCGACCTCCCTGCCGCCAGCTCTGACACTGCTTTCGGTCATCTCATGCGCGCTGTTGTTTGGCCCATCGGCCGCGTTCCTTGCGGCGCCCCTGGCGTTGTTCGCCATCACGGTCATCGAAGTGCTTTACGAGGAGCCGCTGATCGATCGGGAAAAGGGCGGTGAATGACCAAAACGGCGATGCCGCGAGCGCAAATGAGAGCTGGGCCGGCACGATGGCGACCGAAACCAGTGCAGCGCCGGAAAGTCATGGACGCGGGACGAGAGCTCAATTGCGCATTGATGGGATGAACGAGAGCGATAATGTGGACCGACCAACGGATCATTCGACGCGCGCTCTTGGCGATCCCCCTCGCCGGACTCGTGGTGGGACTTGCGGCAAAGCTCGTCGGACAGGTCGAACTGGCGCAATGGGCCTTCGCCACGGGAACGGTCCCAGTCGTTGGGAGCTTGGCGATCTCCATCATTCGCGATCTGTTTGCCGGTCGAATGGGGGTCGACGCCGTTGCGTTCATTTCAATGGCGGCGGCTTTGGCTCTGGGAGAAAACTTTGCAGGCGTGATTGTCGCCATCATGTACGCCGGCGGCAATCTGCTGGAGGATTTCGCAGTCGGACGTGCGGAGCGCGATCTGAAAGCCCTCATCGATCGCGCGCCACGTCTGGCGCATCGTAAGAACGCGAGCGCTATCGAGGATGTGCCGATCGACAAGATCGCTGTCTGGGACGAAATTCTAGTCCGCGCGGGCGAGGTCGTTCCGATCGATGGCCAAATCACGAGCCCCAGCGCTCTGATCGATGAGGCGGCGCTCACTGGCGAGCCTATTCCTGTTATGCGGAAAGCGGGGGAAGCGGTCAGCAGCGGCACGATCAACGCTGGCGAGACCTTCGAGATGCAGGCGACCGCTAGGGCTGGCGATAGCACCTATGCAGGCATCGTTCGAATGGTCACGGCGGCGCAAACCGCTAAAGCCCCATTTATCCGAATGGCGGATCATTACGCGCTTCTTCTTCTGCCTAGCACACTTTGCGTCGCTGGCGCGGCCTGGTGGTTTTCCGGCGACCCGATCCGAGCGCTCGCCGTCCTCGTCGCGGCGACGCCCTGTCCGTTGATCCTCGCGGCGCCAGCCGCGTTTATCGGGGGGACGTCGCAAGCTGCTCGTCGCGGCATATTGGTCAAGGGCGGCGGCCCACTCGAGACTCTCGCGCGCATCCGCACTGTGATGTTCGACAAAACCGGCACTTTGACAGTCGGCGGCGCCCGCCTAGTCGCCATCGAGACTGCGCCCGGGGCTGTCCCCGACGAGGCGTTGCGGCTCGCGGCGTCACTCGAGCAAGCCTCGCATCATGTCTTAGCGTCGACGATTGTTGCGACGGCGCGCAGTCGAGGCCTCTCGTTGCAGATGCCTGAAGACGTCCGCGAGGTTTTGGGCTCTGGCTTGGAAGGTGTCATAGAAGGGCGAAGAGTCAGTGTCGGTTCCCTCCAAACGGTCCATGGCGAAGGGCGATTGGAGGAATGGGCGCGACGAGCTGTGCGGCGCGCGTCCTGGCGTTCAGCGCTCACAGTGTTCGTGGCCGTGGAAGGCCGCGTGATTTCTGTCCTGCTGTTCGCCGATGAACTGCGTCGTGAAACGCCGCGGGCAATTCAAGCGCTCCGAAGAGCTGGCGTCGCGAGAATTGTCATGGTGACCGGCGATCGCACGGAGCCTGCGGAAACGATCGGCGCGGCCCTCGATCTCGACTCGGTGCTCGCCGAACGTGTTCCTTCCGACAAGGTCGAGGCCGTCGTCATTGAAAGGCGGATCGCTCCGACCTTGATGGTCGGCGACGGTATAAATGACGCTCCGGCCCTGGCCGCGGCCAACGTCGGCATGGCGATGGGCGCGCGTGGCGCAAGCGCCTCATCCGAGGCGGCGGACGCGGTAATTCTCGTTGATCGGCTCGATCGTGTCGCCGAGGCGGTGGCAATCGCTCGACGCACGCGCGCGATCGCCTTGCAGAGCATGATTGCAGGAATGACCCTGTCCGGGGTGACGATGATCGCCGCGGCGTTCGGCTATGTCACGCCTGTCGCGGGGGCGCTCATTCAGGAGGCAATCGACGTCGCCGTGATTCTCAACGCGTTGCGGGCGCTCACTCCATCCGGCGTTTTCGATCAGTCATCGATGTCGGAGGCGGCGTCGGGCGTTCTGCGTGAGGATCACGAAAATCTAGAGAAAAGCCTCGAGCGTCTTCGCCAGATCGCCGACGCACTGGATAGCGACGAAGCGCCTGACGCCGTCGACTTTATTCTCGAGGCGAATCGAATTGTAGAGACGGTGGTCGTAAAACATGAACGGGAGGACGAAGGCGCGATCTATCCACGCGTTTCACGCTTCCTCAACGACGATCATGGCTTGAACGCCATGAGCCGCGCCCATCGCGAAATCCTGCATCAGGCGAGGCTCCTCGAGCGCTTGTCGGAGGGGCTGCGGCCGAATGAAATTGAACCTTATCTGGTCCGAGATGCGCAGCGGATCATCGAGTCCCTCGAATCCCTCGTGCACCTTCACAACTTGCAGGAGGAAGACATATACGAAACTGCCGCAGCGCAATTTGGCCGTGAGGCGCATGGAGCGGGCGGCGGAAAACTGCTCGTGACGCGAGCGAACGGCGACACGCGTTTTGAACATGCGCTCGACAATGTTCCGAATCGTAAACGACTCTGGGTAATTTCATCGAGCCTTCTCATCGTCTTAGCGATTGCTGGCGGCGCGGCTTATTGGATAAGCCGCGACTTCCGTCGCATCGACCACGGCCTACGCTCTTCAGGTGTGGCGTCGGTTACCGCTCCCGCGGTCATCGTTGCTGTGACCGTGACACCGATCAAGGCAACTGTATCTGGAACGATAGATGCCGTTTATTGTGAAGTCGGCGAATTCGTGAAGAGAGGACAACTCTGCGCGAAAATTGACCCACAGCCATATCGATTGATAGTCGAGCAGGGCATGGCCGCCCTCGGGCTCGCGAATAGCTCGCGAGAGCAGGCCGGAGCGCGATTGGCGCGAGCGCAAGCGGCCTATGCGCGCAACCAGAAACGCGCCGTGCGCAGGTCGACTGCCGCGAATGTGCTAGAGGTCTCTCAGAGAGCGGTGGAGCTGAGGAAAGCCCGAGTGCTGCGCGAGGAAGCGTCCGTCGCGAGAGCGAAGCAAGCGCTTCGAGTTGCACAGATCAATCTCGAGAACACCGATATCATCGCGCCGATCGACGGCATCGTCGCTTCTCGGACCGTCGTAGCGGGCAATGAAGTCATCAACGGAGTTTCGGAGCCCCTTTTCACTGTCGCTGCAGACCACGGCGCCGTCGAAATAGTTGCGAGCGTTTCTGAAGCAGTGGTCGACGCGGTGAGGCCCGGCGACGAAGTTCTCTTTAGTTTGGACTTGATGTCCAATCAGTCATTTCATGGAACGGTGGCGCAGCTTGCGCTATCACGAGAGACCATAGACGGGGCAAAGAGATACGACCTTGTCGTGACGGCGCCAAATCCAGACCTCTCGTTAAAGCCCGGCATGTCGGCGACGATTCGAATGACGATTGGACGTCGCGACGACGACAAAGCCGCGCGGTAGCTGACCGATCCGCTCCAGCGAAATGCCGAAGCGCGCGGGAAAGCG
Source organism: Methylosinus sp. PW1 (assembly GCF_000745215.1). NCBI lineage: Bacteria > Pseudomonadati > Pseudomonadota > Alphaproteobacteria > Hyphomicrobiales > Methylocystaceae > Methylosinus > Methylosinus sp. PW1. The sequence continues at coordinate 5,785 of NZ_JQNK01000003.1, read as the reverse complement.
GAACTCGAGAGGGGCGGAAAGCAAAATCAGATCGATCGACGTCACGTACTGCGTGGCTCGCGACGCTTCGAACATCGGCTCGAGTGTCACGGTCATATTGACATTCGGGAGCCGATTTGATGTAAACGACGGCATGGGGAAGCGATCTCCCCATGAGGCGACATGCCCAAGAATCGCGTCCGGTTTTCCACCAAGGGCGCGCCATGTCGTCAATCAACTCCATCTTTCCTGATAAGCTCGCGCGCCTCATCGGCGTCGCACACTGCCCTGCGGTCATCGACGTTCGGACCGAGGAGGAACACGGCGCCGATCCTCGCTTCGTGCCGGGGGCCTTACGCCGGCCTGCGGCGGAGGTTTCTGACTGGGCGCCGGAATTCGTCGCTCGCTCCGCCATCGTGGTGGACGCGAACGGCAAAGGATCGGCCGAAGGCGTCGCGGCTTGGTTGCGTCACGCTGGCGCCTCCTCCGCCGACGTGCTCAACGGCGGACATGCGGCGTGGGTCAAGTCGGGCGGCGCGGTCGTTCCCGAAGGAAAAATTCCGAAGCGCGATCCGCAGGGGCGAACCGTCTGGGTCACACGGTCCCGTCCCAAGGTCGACCGCATCGCTTGTCCATGGCTCATCCGACGCTTCGTCGACCCGCAAGCAGTCTTCCTCTTCGTTGCCGCGGCGGAGGTTTCGGCGGTCGCCGAGCGCTTCGGCGCAGCGGCGTTCGACATCGAAGGCGCGTTCTGGAGCCACCGGGGGGAGCGCTGCACTTTCGACACTATGCTCGACGAATGGGACCTGACGATCGATTCCCTTCGACGCCTAGCCGTCATCGTGCGCGGCGCCGACACCGCGCGACTGGAAATCGCCCCCGAGGCGCCGGGTTTGCTCGCCGCGTCGCTGGGCCTCTCGCGCATGTATTCGGACGATCTCGAGCAGCTCGATGCTGGAATGGCGCTCTACGACGCCTTCTACCGCTGGTGCCGCGACGCGACGGATGAACCCCACAACTGGCCTGCGACTAAACCGGGGAAGACCGCATGATTGAGCCGGCAAGAATTGAGAAGGTCGATCACGAGGTCACCTTGGCAGAGGCGTTTCGCGTCTGGGCAAGAATTGCCGTTCTGAGTTTCGGCGGTCCCGCCGGCCAGATCGCGCTGATGCACAAGGTCCTGGTCGAAGAGAGGCGCTGGGTCTCGGAGGGTCGGTTCCTACATGCGCTCAACTACTGCATGCTGCTCCCGGGACCGGAGGCGCAGCAACTCGCGACCTATATCGGCTGGTTGATGCACGGAACGCCAGGCGGCATCATGGCCGGCGGACTATTCGTCCTTCCCGGCGCGGCGGCGATCATGGTGTTGAGCCTCGTTTACGTCGTCTTCGGCAAGGTCGGCTTCGTCGCCGCGGCGTTTTTCGGTCTCAAGGCGGCCGTGCTGGCGATCGTGGTCCAGGCGGTAATCCGCGTCGGTCGGCGTGCGCTGCGAAACCGCCTATTGAAGATATTGGCCGGCGCGGCCTTCGCCGCGATCTTCTTTTTCGATGCGTCGTTTCCCGTCATCGTCCTCTCCGCCGGCCTGATCGGCTATTTCGGCGGAAAGGCCGGACTCCCGCAGTTTTCCGGCGGGGGACACGGTGCGAAGGACGATAGCCTGCTCGGCGACACGGATCGTCGGCATTCTCCATCTTCCGCCGGGAGCTCGGTGAAGGTCGCGGGGCTTTGGCTCGTCCTCTGGCTCGCGCCGGTCGTTGTCCTACTAATCGGCCTCGGCCCCAACGACGTCTTCAGCCGGATCGCAGTGTTCTTCAGTAAGATGGCAATGGTGACCTTCGGCGGCGCCTACGCCGTGCTCGCCTATGTCGCTCAGCAGGCGGTCGACAATTACCACTGGCTGGGCTCGCGCGAGATGCTAGATGGGCTCGGCATGGCGGAAACGACGCCGGGGCCTCTGGTCATCGTCTTGCAATTCGTGGGCTTCCTCGCCGCCTATCGCGACCCCGGAAGCCTGCCGCCGCTCCTTGCCGGTGCGCTCGGCGGCCTGCTGACGACTTGGGTCACTTTCGTTCCCTGTTTCCTGTGGATCTTTCTCGGCGCCCCATATGTCGAGAAGCTCCGCGGCGATGCGGCGCTCGCCGGAGCGCTGACGGCGATCACAGCGGCCGTCGTCGGCGTGATCCTCAATCTCGCGATCTGGTTCGCCGTCCACATCCTTTTCCGCGAGGCCGTCCCCATCCATGGCTTTGGTTTCTCTTTCGAGGTCCGGCGCCGTGGAGCGTCGACGCGTTGGCGCTGCTTCTGGCCATCGTCGCGGCGCTGGCGCTCTTCAAATTCGATCTCGGCGTTCCACGTACGCTCGTCGTCTGCACCGCGAGCGGCGTTCTGCTCTTCGTCGTCGGGGCAGCGACCGCGAGCGCGGCCTTCGAAGGGCGCGGGGGCTGTCACGAAATAGCGAAATGTATGTGATCATCTCGAAGGAGTACGCAAATGACGAATGAATTCGACCGCAGACTATTCCTCGGCGCGGCAGCCGGTGCGACCGCAATGCTGGGGTCGGCCCAGGCCGCAGAGCCTACGGCCACCAAGAAGAACATCGTCTACACGCCGAAGCCGCTGGCCTTCGACCCCAAGACCATCAAAGGATTGTCGGAAAAGATTCTCGTTTCCCATTACGAGAACAATTATATCGGCGCAGTGAAGCGGCTCAACGCCATCGCCGAGAAGCTCGCCGCGCTCGACTTCGACAAGGCTGCTGGATTCGAAATCAACGGACTGAAGCGCGAGGAGTTGATCGCGACGAACTCCATGATCCTCCATGAGATCTATTTCGCCGGGCTCGGCGAGGCGAATGCGCCAGGCGCCGCATTGGCCGCGCGATCACGCGTGACTTCGGCTCCTTCGATCGTTGGCGTTCGGAATTCGTCGGGATTGGCAAGGCGCTCGGCGGCGGCTCGGGCTGGGTTGTTCTCGCCAACGACCGGCGTGGAAAGCAACTCGTCAACTCCTGGGCGAGCGATCACACTCAGGTCGTCGCTGGTGGCGAACCGCTGCTCGTCCTCGACATGTACGAGCATTCCTATCACATGGACTACGGCGCCAGGGCTGGGGACTATGTAAAAGCCGTGCTATCGGCAATCAATTGGTCGAACGCCGATGAGCTGTTCGAAAAGTCCGGCAAGCTTTAGGTGTGAATCGGCTCGACGCTTTGACCCCCCAATCGGCAAGGGGTCAGGCAGCCAAGCCGTTGATTGCTCCTGTATATTATTGTGGCCCCCGCGCCGATCGGGGGGCAACACACGGCTCTGACACACTTCTGATGCACTTGCGGCGCCGAGTGGCGCTGGTTTCACAGGGAATCAGCGCCATGACGACTGTTCTGCGTCCTTCGGCAATCATTCCGTCAGGGTTCCGCGTCGAGAGCGTTTCGATTGAGGGTGCGATGACGGCGATCGAGGCGCGCGCCATCGCCGCGACGAGGACATGTCCGGACTGTGGTTCGATTTCCAGGCGCGTTCACAGCCACTACTCGAGACGGCTTTCGGATTTGCCGCTCGCGGGGCGCGTGGTTCGCATCTCCCTGACCGCGCGGCGCTTCCGTTGCGTGACGCCGACATGTCGCCGATCCATTTTCACCGAGCGATGTCGGTGATGACATTATCGCTGCCCGCGTCGGCGAACCGCCCGCTTCGAAAACGTCGTCCGTCATCTGGCCCTCGCGCTCGGCGGCCGACCGGCTGTGGGTCTAGCCCGGCGCCTCATGATGCCGGTCAGCTAATACGCTGCTCCGGGTCGTGCGCTGCAGGGGTTGGCCGTCGCCGCCGCCGCCGACCGTAATCGGCATCGACGACTGGGCGTGGAAACGCAATCAGCGCTATGGGGCGATCATTTGCGATCTTGAGCGCCGTCGTCCGATCAAGATGTTACGCGATCGGGAGCCGGCAACAGCGTAGGCATGGCTCGCCGGACAGCGGCAAATAGCCATTGTCGCGCGAGATCACGGTGGCGGCTTTGCGCTCGCCGCCAGCAGGGCGCTTCCGGCGCTCTTCAGGTTGCCGACCGCTGGCATCTGATGGAAAACGCCAGTGCCGCCTTCCTCGGCGCCGTGCGTAAATCGATGCGCTGCATACGATCCGCGCTCGGAGCGACGCTCGTCGACCCGGCACTGCTCACCGCGCGGAGAAGCTTCAATACGAGGGCTATCTGCGCCGCGAAGAAGTAAAACGCCGCTATTCTTGCGCTGGCCGAGCTCGGCGCGTCGATCAAAGAGATCGTGCGGGAGACGGGCCATAGTCGCCAGGGCTCGTTCCGAAAGATTCTGCGTGGCCAGCGCTCGGAAGTTTTCCATACGCGGGAGAGTTCACTCGAGCCGCATCTTCCATGGCTCGACGCGCAATGGGCCGCCGGCTGTCACAATGGCGCTGAACTGTGGCGACGTCTCCAAGCTGCCGGGTTTCGTGGATCCTTGCGCGTCGTCTCCAGAATGGGCGGGCCGGCGCCGCCGCTCGGAAAAGATGGACGCGGTTGGCTTGCATCGAACGCCCTCGGCGAGGACCATTGCGCGCCTGATGACGAAGTGGCCGAGACGCGTTGTCCAAGACGGAGACACTCACAATCGCAGCAATTGAGGACAGCGTTCCTGCGCTTGTCGAAGCACGCGCCGCCGTCGCCGCGTTTCAAGCCATGATCCGCAAGAAAGCCGGCGACGACCTCGACAGCTGGATCGACCGTGCAAAACCAGGCCTCCTGGCTTCCTTCGCGAGCGGCGTCACAAAGGACCGCGCCACCGTCGTGGCGGCGATCACGAACGTTTGCGCGCCGCGTTCGACCCGAACCGTGACGCCATCGACTTCGAGTTCGATCGTCGGCGCCGAATCGATTTCCGCGCGCAGGGCGCGTCGTTTGCGCTTCACCGGCGACGCGGCGCTGGCCCTTGCATGATTGCGGGAACGAACAATGGTGGCGCGCCTGCGTCCTTGCGAGCCTCGGTCTCTTTGCGCGCCTGACGACGCCACGTAAAAAGCTGCTGCGGCGTCAGACCATGCCGCCGCGCCGCTTCACAAACGCTCGCGCCCTCCGCGAAGCTCTCGGCGACAATCGCCGCCTTCTGATCCGCGCCCCACGTCCTCCGACGCCCCGCGCCCGTGAAAACCTCGATCCGCCGCGTCGGAGCCGCTTCAGGCTCCGACATATGTTTACGCTCTGAAATCGACATGTGTCGGAGCCCCTATCGCTCCGATTATCGTCGCTCCCACTCACTCAAAACAGGTGGGAGAAAAACAGCGCTTACCAAACGGATGCTGCTTCCCGCTATTCTTCGCTAACGAGGCCGGTCGCCTCCGAGTTTGCGGAGGTGAAACATAGAGCGCCCCTTGTCGGGCGCTCAATTGTTCGAATGACGCCCCCGTGTCACCGCGGCGAGGGCTCCCTAGGCTCAACGTATCGAGTGATGACTCGGTAACCCAAACGAGGTATTTCGAATGCCGCCGTCTTCACTTGCACAGAGAGAGAGACACCTCGTCGATCGCATCGGTTGGCTAAGAGCCGCAGTGCTCGGCGCCAACGACGGGATCGTTTCAACGGCGAGCTTGATCGTCGGCGTCGCCGCGGCGGCCGCGACGCGAGACGATGTCTTGATCGCAGGCGTCGCAGGACTAGTGGCCGGAAAGCGTGCTCCCGAACGGGGCACGATCAGACGCCGCGAGGTCGCATCAGAAATTTGCTCGCACTATCCGGCTGAGCGTGCGCGGACAAAATGAGGGCATGAACCCGGTTTTTTGAGCAGGATACGTGATGGGCTGCGAGT
>NZ_JQNK01000001.1 GCF_000745215.1 Methylosinus sp. PW1 | reverse complement strand
TGATATGGTGGCGGTGAAGATCGTTGGAGCGCCGGGCAAGATGAGCAAGGCGAAGGTGGTGAAAATCCACTGAATACAAGGAGGTGAACTGGTGGGGTGGATGCCCCCTTCGGCCGGCGTCGTATGAAGTCGGAGGGCGCCCGGATGGGAGGCGCGACGAAGGAGGTCATTATGGCGGAGGTCCATGTCTCGGCGATTGATTTGGCGAAGCGCAGCTTTCAGGTCTGCGGAATAGCTCGCGGCGGGGTGGTTCTATTCGTTCGCACAGTTTCGCGTTCGAAACTTGAGCAGCTCTTGCCTGGGCAGACGCCCCGCATCGTCGCGATGGAAGCCTGCGACACGAGCCATTATTGGGGTCGCGTAGCGCAAGGCCTCGGCCATGAGTTGCGCCTCATCCCTCCAATTTACGTGAAGCCCTTCGTCAAGCGCCAGAAGAACGATGCCGCAGATGCAGCGGCCATCGCCGAGGCGGCTCTGCGACCGAATATGCATTGCGTGGCGGTCAAGAGTGCTGAGTATCAGGCGCGGGCAGTCGCCCTACGGACGCATCAGTTTCTTCAGACAGCGAACGCAATTGATAAATTCGCTGCGCGGGCACCTGGCGGAGTTCGGGACCGTCGAGATGCACCGTCTATGCACGGTTCCCGGCGTCGGTCCCATCACGACGGGCGCGGTCCTCGCTTCGCGCTCGATCTGCGCGCTTTTTTCAGCGGCAGGAATTTCGCCGCCTGGCTCGGCCTCGTGCCGCGCCAGCATTCGGCCGGCGGAAAAACGCGGTTGGGCTCAGTCAGCAAAATGCTGCAACATAACATTCGAAAGCTGCTGATTGTCGGCACCATGAGCCGGATCCGCTGGATTGTCCGCAAGGGCGTGCTGCCCGACCATTGGCTGGGCCGCATTCTCGGGGCGCGAGCCGCGCATGGTGGCGGTCGTCGCATTGGCTAACAAGATCTTATGACCTTTTTTCAAGCGGAATCTGCGTGCGCGATCCACCCCGCACTCCTATGAGGCGAGGGTGAACATATTCGGCGAGGCAGAGGTCAGGACGCCGGCGTGATTTCGACGGTTGAGCCGTTTCTCATTCGCGGGTTGGATACCGCATACGGAGCTTTCGTCGTAGGGGGGCCTCGGTCCGACCCGCGGAGATCGGTCGTGCCGCTCCTAAACTTGACGGAGGATCCCTTGACCGGCGCCGACGCCCTGGCCGCTGCCTCGATGTCCTTGTGTACGCGTTACGCGCCGATGGTCTTCGGTTCGACTTGTCGCGCGATCGCCCACATGAAGCCGACGAGCTCGCGCGCGATGGCGGTGATCACGATCGGCGCCTTCTTGCCGCGCGCCAGCATGCGACGGTATCGCCCGCACAAGCGGACCTGCGCCTTCCATGCGATCTCACGGTGTCAGGAGCCATTTTGGCGTGAGAATACGTTTTAAGGGAAATCAACGAGTTAACTAAAGCCATGATGCTTGAGAATATCCATTTAATTCGATAATATCGCTTGCCGAAGCCAGCTAATTTGAGAATTTGCTGTTCCAACATTTCTATAGAATTGCGAACGGCGACGCACGACACGGCCCAGTTTTCCGGCCAAAGCGACGTGGGAAGCCGTCAAACGTGAGAATATTATTGGTCAATATTATCACGTTCGATGGCTTTTTGGATTCGGATTCGGATATTCTCAAGCCAAGATGGCTCCTGACACCCGGGATCCGTTTTCTGCAGCGCCGCCGACGCCGATCGCGCCGGCGATTGTCAATCGGCATCGAAAATTGACCCCCGATCGGCGTTCAAAATTGACCCCCTTTTGGCGTAGGGCGGAACGCGAGCGCTCGCCCCGGCGGAGCTGGCGGGGTTGCGCAGCCGGGGCGAGTGCGTTTCGGTTCGCGATGTGATCGGGAAGCGTCAGGCGCGGTTCTTGAAGCGCCAGCTTTCGTTGCCGGTCTCGACGATGTCGCAATGGTGGGTGAGGCGATCGAGCAGCGCGCTGGTCATTTTCGCGTCGCCGAACACGCTCGGCCATTCGCCGAATGCGAGATTGGTAGTGATGATGATAGAGGTGCGTTCGTAGAGCCGGCTGATCAGATGGAAGAGCAATTGTCCGCCAGATTGCGCGAAGGGCAAGTAGCCGAGCTCGTCGAGTATGATGAAGTCCATTCTCGTGAGATATTCCGCGAAGCGTCCCTGACGACCTCCTCGCGCTTCGGTCTCGAGCCTGGTGACGAGTTCGACGGTGTTGAAGAAGCGGCCGCGTTTTCCAGCGCGAATGCAATTTCTTGCAATCGCTATCGAAAGATGGCTCTTCCCCGTACCGGTTCCACCGACGAAAACACAATTACGTTGTTGGTCGAGGAAGCCGCCGTTCGAGAGATCGCGCACCAACCCTTCATTGATCGGCGTACCGTTGAACTGGAAGCCGTCGAAGTCCTTCGCCAGCGGCAATTTGGCGATCGTCATCTGATATTTGATGGAGCGCGCGTGCTTTTCGGCGATTTCCGCCTCGAGAAGATCGCCGACGATGCGTGGCGGCTCATGCTGCCTCTTTATGCCACTCGACATCACCTCGTCATAGGCGTTCCTCATGCCGAAGAGCTTGAGCTCTCCCATGAGATCGAAGAGCTTGGTGCGTTCCATCAGCCTGTTCTCCTCAATTGATCATAGCGGGCGCAGTCGGCGAGCGGCATGTGCAGCAGCATCAACGACTCGGGCGTCGGGATCGTCGGCGGGGGCGGCGGCTCGCGCCGGCGGGCGAGAATGTTGAGAATGACGTCGGCGGAATGGACGCCTTGGCCGAGCGCCTCCGCGCAGGCGGCTTCCACCGCGGTCAATCCGTCCTCGACGACGGCGGCCAGAACCTTGACCATCTGTCGATCGCCATCATTGCTGCCGGCGAGCTTGCGCCGCACGCGCTCGATCGCTCCCGGCAACACCCAGTCCTTGAACGGCGCGCCGTTCCGTAGCGCGCCGGGCTTGCGCGCGAGAACTGGCACATAATGCCAGGGATCGAAGATCGTCGCGCCGCGCCCGAAGGCCCGAGCATGTTCGGCGACCACCCGCCCTTTTTGGCGGAAGACGATGCGGTCGGCGTAGGCGTGGATCTCGACCGGGGCGCCGACGGCGCTCGCATTGACCGAGTATTTATTGTTGTCGAAGCGCACGAGGCAAGTCTTCGACACCGACGCGGTCAGCTCGTGGAATCCGTCGAACCGCCCGCGCAGCGGAACGAGCTTCGGGCGCTCTTCTTCGAATGCCTCCCAGACCGTCTTGTCCGCGATTTCCGGATGCGGATGAGCCTTGGCGTAGGTGACGCATTTATCGAGAAGCCAGGCGTTCATATCGTCGTAGGTCTTGAACCGCAGGCGCGGCGTGAAGAACCGCTCCCGCGCCAGGCCGACTTGATTTTCGACCTGGCCTTTCTCCCAGCCGGACGCTGGCGTGCAGGCGACCGGCTCGACGAGATGATGGCTGCACATTTGCGCGAAGCGACGATTGAACTTGCGCTCCTTGCCGACGAAGATCGTCTCCACCGCCGTCTTCATATTGTCGTAGATGCCGCGCGTGCAGGCGCCCCTGAAGAAGGTAAAGGCGCGATCATGCGCGTCGAAAACCATCTCCTGCGTCTCACGCGGATAGGCGCGAACGAAAGGCATGCGGCTGTGGCACAGACGCATGTGCGCCACCTTCACGGTCGTCGTCACGCCGTCGAGCACAACGATCTCGTGGCTCCAGTCGAACTGGTAGGCTTCGCCCGGCTCGAAGCTCAACGGCACATAGGCGGCCGCCGTCGCCGCGCCTTGCTCGCTGCGCCATTTGCGCGAGTAGCGACGCACAGCGTCATAGCCGCCCGCGTAGCCCAGGCCGCTCAGATCTTCGAAAATACGGATCAGGGTTAGCCGCTCGCGCGGCGCCTTCTTCTCGTTCTCCGCGAGAACCTCATCGAGCTTGTCCGACCAAGGCCCGAGCTTGGGAAACGGCTGATTGTCGCGCTCGTAAGCGAAGGACGTTGCCTCCGACCGCAGCGCCTTGCGGACCGTGTTCCGTGAAATGCCCAGATCGCGAGCGATCTCCTTGATCGTCTTGCCCTTGACGAAATGTTCGCGACGGATTCGTCCGATCGTCTCCACAATCAACATCCCCCACCACCCGCCGTTTCAACCAAAACGGGCGGACTGTCCGGACTTCACCAGAGGGGGTCAATTTTCAACGCCGATTCCCCTCGTATGGGGGTCAAACTTGCACGCCGAATAACATCGTCGCTCCGCGACAATCATCTCGTCACCGCGACCGAAAAATCTCATCCAGATTGTCGCGCTCTTCTCATCCAGATTGCCGCGCCATAGCGGAGTAACGTCTGCGGAGCAAAGGGGCCCTGCTGTTTGTGAAGTCTCTGACCATAAGGAAGGCAAGGACGAGATGACAAAGACGTCCATCGATTTGCATGACCTGCGGCGGAGAATATACGTCAAGGCGAAGGCTGAGACGTCCTGGAAGTTTTGGGGACTGTATGTCCATATCTGCAAACTGGAAACATTACGCGAGGCGTATGAACTGGCCAAAGAGAACGATGGCGCTCCGGGAAGTGACGGTGTGACCTTCGCGGCCATCGAATCGCAAGGCGTGGATGCTTTCCTCGCGCAGATAGCGGACGAACTGGTCGAACGCTCCTACGTGCCATTACCGTCTCGAAGACAGGAAATCCCGAAGGATGGCGGCAAGGTCCGCGTTCTCTCGATTCCCTCGATCCGTGACCGGGTGGTGCAGGGTGCGCTCAAACTCATATTGGAACCTATCTTCGAGGCGGATTTCCAGCCGGGGTCGTTCGGATACCGTCCCCGTCGGACAGCTCACGAAGCGGTGGACCGTGTGGCACGAGCCATCGTTCAGCAGAAAACACGCGTGATAGATGTCGACCTGCGCAGTTACTTCGACAATGTCCGACATGATCGGTTGTTGGCGAAAGTGGCCCAGCGCGTGGATGATGTCGACGTGATGCACCTGCTGAAGGTCATGCTCAAAGCCAACGGAAAACGAGGCGTTCCGCAAGGCGGGGTCGTTTCGCCGCTGCTCAGCAACATCTACCTCACCGAGGTTGATAAGATGCTGGAGCGCGCGAAAGAGGTCACGCGTTACGGCAAGTACACCTATGTCGAATACGCGAGATTCGCGGATGACTTGGTGATCTTGATCGACGCTCACCCGCGACATGACTGGCTGATGGCAGCGGTGGAGAAGCGGTTGCGGCAAGAGCTCGCCAAACTACAGGTCGAAGTCAACGAAGAGAAGAGTCGAATCGTGGACCTATGTCGAGGCGAAAGTTTCGGCTTCCTGGGGTTCGATTTCCGCCGCATGCGCAGTCTGCGAGGTGTATGGCGTGCTCACTACACGCCTAAACTCAAAAAGCGGACAGCTCTGTTACGGGCGCTGAAGGCTGTGTTCCGCCGCCACCAATCGCAACCGGCTGATCGGATCGTCAAGTTGATCAACCCGGTGCTGCGCGGTTGGGTGAATTACTTCGCGGTGGGGCACGCCAGCGAGTGCTTCGGATTGGTGAAAGACTGGGTTGAAAAGAAGATTAGGCGCCACATGATGAGAGCCCGGAATCGACAGGGCTTCGGCTGGACGCGGTGGAGTAGGAGTTGGCTGTATGAGACTCTGAAGCTCTTCAATGGCTACCGAGTCGTAAGGCCTGCTTCGAAAGTCGCCCCGGCACGATAGGTCCCATAACCCTCGAGGCGAAACAAACAGGAGAGCGTAGTGCGGGAAAACCGCATGCTGCGTTCGACGTGGCGGGGGCTGGAAACGTGGTTCGGTCACGAGCTGATCGACACCGGCGCGCCAGTCCCCGACCCTACTGATGAGCGGGGAGGGGAAACGGAACATGTCTCGACGTGTCACCGCGCCCTTCCTCGACTCTACCAGTGTCTTATCCGACACGCTGATTCGTAAGGCGGCCGCCGCCGGACGAATACTGTGGTAGAGCGGGCAAACTCATGGAACTTGCTCAATGGGATGAGAGTCGAGTCGATGAGCCGGAGCATCTCGGCTCCTTCGCGCCGCGTTTTGCGGTCGAGCGTCGGGGCGAGTTGCGCGAAGGGATCGGCGAAGACGGCGACCCGCCAACGAACGCTGGCTTCCGCGAGCGTCGACCGCTCGACGCCGAGATGATAATGCCCATTGGCTACGGTGTCATAGGCTGAATTCAAGCCGGAGAAGCCATTTTGCGGCTCTCAGTGTGAAGCCAATGGGCGAGCGGATCCGTTTCGCCTTTGCGGATCTGTGGATGTTTGCAGAAATAGGTCCCCGCGTGGAAAGCTGGCCCCGGATCGCGCGCCTCCAAGGCCCCGATCTTGGCGTAATGAGCAAAAGGGGCCAGTCCACTTTGCGCGATGTCGGGATTGTTAGCGGCATACCACGACACGTCCAGCCACGCGTTAGGGTTGCGGCCCTCACTTTCTCCTTGGCGCACGAATTGTAAGAAAGGATTAACGCCAGAGCGCCGCACGTCCTCATATGTCGCGAGATAATATCGAGTGTCGAACAAGGGATGAGGAAACCGTCCCTCGGAGAAGCCGTACTCCAAATAGTGGTGAACCGGGTCCATGCCAGCTTTGGCGACGTCCCTATAGGTTTCGAGATAGAAGGCGCGGTCGAACAGAGCTTCGAATTTCTTTCGTTCGGCGCGAGAGGCGAAAGTGCCCTGCGCCTGCATAAGCCCGCGCTTACCGCTGCGTCGCGCTTCATCGCGTGCGCGATAGGCATCGAAATCGACAAGCAGTTCCGAAATTTGTGCGCGTAGCTCCTGGTTCTCTCGTTGCAGGGTCGCATTGGCCGCCACTTGGGGAGCCACGACTTCGCCGACGTGCAGCCTGCGGACGAGTCGCGCAATTGCGATCTCGCTTCGCGCGAGCTGATCCTGCAGGCTGCGATTGGTGACGGTCAAGGAATCGATCTTGTCGTAGAGCGCTGTCAAATTGTCATGAAGCCCCCCCAGGAGTCGAATGGCGTCGCCCGCCAGCGCGCCAGCGGAGCGAACCGTCCGCGTTCCCGGGCTTGAGGTGGAGACGGGTGTCTCTCTGCTTCTGAACCTTGCCAAACTCCCATCGTCCGCGCCGCTCGGCAATCCACGGTCCTTCGCTTCGATTCCATTCACCATTGCTAGTCACCTCGAACGTCCAGATAGGCTTTCCGAAAGCCGCGACCAAAGCTGTGCAGCGGCTACGGCTATGATCCGGGCAGGCGTGGCGCTGCATATTCCCGGCACAAGGCGACAAAGTCACGCGCGACCTTTTCCCAATCGTGGTATTTTAGCGTTTCCCGTGCGTTGTCGACGAGGCGTTGTACCAGCGTCTCATTGCAAGCGATCTCCCTGATCGCCTCGGGCAACTGTTCCCTGGTGACGAGGATTGAGTTCTCGTTGTGAACGATGAGATCACGGAACGCGGCGCAGTCGCTGTTGGCGATCACCGGCCGGCCTGCCATCCATGCTTCTAGAATCACAATGCCGAAGCTTTCACTCACGCTCATGGCTGTCAACGCTAGGCAGGCCTGGAGCGCACCCCTCACGACATTGCGCGGCTGAATCCCGAGATATGTAACATTGGGCGAGCGGATCGGTTCGAGATCGTCGTCGGGTCCGATCAACACGAGGCGAATGTCGGTCTCTTTCGCGAGTTCATCCACCGCGGCAATCACGTCACGATAGCCTTTGGCGCGGGACTTACGGCCGAGAGCGAGCACGAAGCGTCCGCCTTTGCCGTAGACTGCTCGGAAAGCCTCGATGTCGTCCGCCGTGAATGCCTCGCCGAGGTCGATCCCCGGAGTGTGATGTACGACTTTCCGAGCACCACGCTTTTCGTAATAGGTGCATGCTGCACGCGGGGCCACGCAGGCGACAGTTGCTGTTGTCACAACGCTCAGCGTGTCTGGGAAATGGTAGTAGTCGTCATCGAGATGAGCGTGCGGAAGCAGGATCACAGGCACGTCGGCGCGATTGGCGGCCTCGACCGCGGCAACGGGCGGCCGGAAGACATTGTTGTGGGTGAGCACGAGATCATACCGCCTGACATTCTCCTCAAGAAACCGCTCCAGCGAGCTGGAGTGGGGCCCACGAACGTCGGAGAGCCGCACGCCCGCGACGGCGCGTGAAGCTTCCGCCGCGTCTCCTAGCAACTCGAAGGCCTGCTCCGCCGGCAGCTGAGCGACCGACAGCACGGTATTCGACGCGAGATCGAGCGGCGCGCCATCGATCGTCACCTGCTCCACCGCGAGGCCCAGGGGCCGTTGATCTGGCAATGGCTCATCGCGCGTCACGGAAAGCGTCAGCGGCCCCGGCCCCGCTTCGAAAGTGCAGTCTATGTCACCGGACAACTTGTCGTGGAAAAGGATGCGATTGTCTTGATCCTGAACGAGCAGGACGATCCGTTCGGCACTGCGCGCCTTGACGCGCACGCGGGCCTGACGCGAAAGATGCAATCCCGCGGATCGAAAGGCCCAGCGTACGGGCCCGTCCTTCCATTGCTCAAGGGGTCCCCACCCCCAAGCGAGGCCACTCGTGGCAATAGAGCCGCGCAGCATGCCGTAGAGCGCCTTCTCGAAGCCGAGCTGAGCGCTCCAGACCGCCGTGCCAAGTTCGAAGTCGGCCGCCTCGTCGACCTGATCGAGATCGAAGCGCGCGAAGCGAATGTTCTTCGCGCCTATTGGTGCGCCGATGGCTTCGTCGAAATCATATCGACCGACGAAGCGCTGCTCGTCCCGAATGCGCGTGACCTTGGTCGCGACGACGTCGATGTAGAATTCACCACTTTCGCCGAGCTTTTGAAGCAGATGCCACAGATGCAATTCGGCACCGCCAAGAAGCGGCCAGGAGTAGCGATAGGTGACGAACAGCAGGCGCTTCTTCGGCTTCTCGACGTCGGCGAGCAGCTCGACGAAGCGCCTCGCATAAGCATGCATCGCGTAATTGGAATCGAACATCGCCTTGCGCTCGGCGCGGCGGGATGCGTTGAAAAGGGTCTCGTCTTCGAACGACTCTTTCAACACCGCGGCGAAGTCGTCGAGCTTCACGACGCGCATATGCTTCGCGTCGGAGCGCCGATAACCGCGGAGGCCGAATTCCGTGGTCATAACGAAGAGGCCATTGGCTAGATAGTCTGCAAGCTTTACATTGGAGCCGGATCCGGACGTCATCGGGTTGAGCGCGATGCGGCACCTCTGCATCACCGCCGATTTAAGCTTATCTTCGAGTACGCCCCAGACCACGACGTTCTTGGGATTGGGTCCGGGGAAGGAACCGCCGACCGAGCCGACGAGATGAAACTCCACGTCTGGACAAGTAGCCGCAAGTTTCTCGACGATGAAGCGCGCGGCATCGATATTGGGCATATGGGCGGAGCCGAGGAAGAGCGCTGAGCGGTGGCCGATCTGCTTATTCGCGACGGTCAAATCTTCTTGCCTCGGCTCGGCAGGTGCCATCGCGCCGTTGCGCACGACTATTACCGGCGCGCCACGGGATCGCCCGCGCAGATATCCCTCGGCGTCTTCGTCCGAGACCGCCACTACCGCAACCGAATTTTCGATGGCGACACCTTCCGCTTCGATCAGATCGGCCATGAGTTCGTCTCGATCTGGATGCCAGCAGAGCGCGTCAGTCTTGAGAGCGATCTCGTCGTTGTGGCCCGAATAGACAAAACGATCGCAAAAAAGATCGGGCAGGCCGACCATGTAGGGATGCTCGATGACGACGACGCGCGCCTTGCCGCGTAGCGTCTGATAAAGCGCCACGAGGTGCGAATTTTCCGGTACCTGCTTGATCGCCACTATGTCGCGCGACGAAATATGGAATTTTGAGTCGAGCGCCTGCTCGCGGTCGACATGCGCTGCCGTCTTCGGCGCGCGCACGACGGCGATGGCGTCGCTTAGGCGCTCGACGCTGATCTCTCTGCCCTCGGAGAAACTCACGAAAACGACTGGACTCCAATCGGCTACGGCTTCGTAGATGCCTCGAATGCGCGTCGCGCCGCCGCCAATCGAGCGGAAAGGGTCGTAGTCATTGAGCGCTAGCACATAGGGGCCGGCGAGCGGGCCTGCCTTCCTGCCGGCCAACCCGCCGAGGCGCTGGCGCAGCTCCTGCGCCAGCAGGCGCCAATTGTATTTGGTGGAAACGAGCTCGTGCGCCTTGTTGGCGATATTGGCGAGGTCGGTGCGGCGGCCCGACCACTGACGTAGAACCTGGGCAAAACTCTCGACTTCCGCACCAACATAATGCACGCCCTCAGAGGCATCTATCCCACGCATGCCGAATGCGGTCGAGAACAGCGGCAACCGGTTTTCAAAGAAATCGAAAACCTTGAGGCTTGAGCCGCTGCCCGTTGTCATAGGATTGATCGCGCAATCGACCAGAGTGATCACTTCCGCCTTGGCGACATTGTCGATCCGCCCGTAGCGCTTAACGTTTGGCAGGTATTTGCCCGGAGGCAGGCAATCGCCGATGATGTGAAACGTGAATTCCGATGCTTCCGGCGCGATGGTTTCTACGATGGCGGACGCCGCGAGCATATTGGGGCGATGGCCACTTCCAATGAATACGAGGTCGCGGATGGGCCCGAAGCTCGCTGGGCGGGCAGGAATCGCTTGTGACGACGTTCCGTTGGGGAGGAACATGGTCTCGTTCAGAGACGTCATTTCTTCGAAGCTTCGCAAGTCAGTTTCGCTGCAATAAATGACGAGATCTGCACCTTTCAACAGACGAAGTTCCAGATCGTAGACGAGATTATGGATTGGCGTGGACTTGTCGCCGGGGTGGAGTTGCTTGTAGAGAAGCGATTCACAATTGTAAGAATTGTAAACCCGTGGCTTCGTGTCGATGTTGAAGAAAAGATCGTAGTCGAGAGTGAAAGGCGAATCGTGGATAATAACGTCGGAGTCGCTATATTCTTGTAAATAGGCGGCATGAAACATCGACGGTAGACGGCCAGCCGCCCCAACGCTAGGACCTGACAAATCGCCGTCACCCGCCGTCAGGCTCAATAGATCCCATTGCTCAGCGAACTGATGATCCTTGGGAATGCGCCGTTCGATAAAAGTATCAGTATGATAAACGATCTCTTCTTTGCCGCCGAGATGAGACGAGCTGATAAGGACTACTTGATAGAAGCTGCTCAATTCTCGATAAAGATGATAGAGTCGGAGTTCGCCTCCGCTCTGAGGGGGGTTGAATGCAGGAAAGAAGCTAAGTACGAGCAGCTTTTTCATTTGAACCTCGTTGGAGCCTCCCCAATCTCATTGTGCATTAAGATCGGCGGCTTCGTGACGGCGCAAGACAAGTAGCTCATCTAAGCGAATCTGTTAACCCCCTCATCCATCCCCTCATTTTTATCCTACGGCGAGCACGGCGGCCGTCGCTGAGTTTTGCATGATGAAGGCCTGGAAGCGTTCCAAGGGCGCGATCAATTTCGGCTCCGGCATGTTCGGAATACTTGAGGGTTCAAATAGGTTCCGCGTCACGAATCATGCAGCCACTCGACCGCGGAACCTATTTGAAGCCGGATTGAACGAAGCCGCGGTGACGTTGGCCACGATCTATGGGCGCTCGATGCGCCGGGCCGGATTTGGACGGCGCCATCGGAGGTTTGAGGCGCCGCGAGGATCGAGCAACGAGCTGCTGAAAGGGGAACGGCAGTCGATAACGCCGGAGTTACGCGCGATTTGCGGTGACGCGAGCGCTCGCGATCTCTGGATGGCGGCATCGAAACGCGCGCCGCGGCGATCGCTCCCGTTCGGCGCGGGAATGCGTCCGTCGAAGTTCGCGGATACGGACGAGCGGTGATCCATCGGACTCATGAGGTGTCGTATCTTTGCGTCGAGTGGCGCGGCTTCGAAGGACGGGGCAGAGGGCCGAGATCGACCATGCGGCCGCCGCAGCAGGGGCAGATGTCGATGCGCTTGCCGGTGAGCGTGGCGTAGCGCTCGCGATAATCGGCGGGCTCGGCGCCCAGCGGCGGCTCGGCCATATCGAGAGCGGCACGGATATGGGCGAGCTTCTGGGCGCGGCGGGCGTTGGCGAAAAAGCCGAAATGACGGGACTGTCAGGAATCTTGTGTGCGGGGCCATAGTAGAACCGCAGGAGGCGGGCTATGGCGATCAAGAAGGACACACTGGACCAATTGCTGTCGGGACGCGATCCGAAGGAGGTTTTTTCCAAGGACGGCCTGTTCGACGAGCTGAAGAAGGCGCTGGCGGAACGGGTTCTGAACGCCGAAATGGACGACCATCTCGAGAGCGAAGCGGCGGCGGGTAAGGCGAACCATCGCAACGGCTATTCGAAGAAGACCGTGCTGACCGAGACGTCGAAGATCGACATCAGAGTTCCGCGGGACCGGGAGGGGAGCTTCGATCCCAAGCTGATCGCGCGCTATCAGCGCCGCTTTCCCGGCTTCGACGAGAAAATCGTGTCGATGTATGCGCGCGGCATGACGGTGCGCGAGATCCAGGGCCATTTGCTCGAGCTCTACGGCCTGGAGGTCTCGCCCGATCTGATCTCGACGGTCACCGACGCCGTGCTGGAGACCGTCGCCGAATGGCAGAACCGGCCGCTCGAGGCGATGTATCCCTTGGTTTTCTTCGACGCCCTGCGCGTAAAAATCCGCGATGAGGGCCTGGTTCGCAACAAGGCCGTCTATGTCGCGCTCGGCGTCACGCCGGACGGAACCAAGGATATTCTGGGCCTTTGGATCGAGACCTCGGAGGGCGCCAAATTCTGGCTTCGGGTGATGAACGAGCTGAAGAACCGCGGCGTCGGCGACATACTGATCGCCGTTGTCGACGGCCTGAAGGGCTTTCCGGAGGCGATCAATGCGGTGTTTCCGCAGACGACCGTGCAGACCTGCATCGTGCATCTCATTCGAAACTCGATGGAATTCGCTTCATACAAGGACCGCAAGGCGATCGCCGGCGCGCTGAAGACGATCTATCGCGCCCCGACCGCCGAGGCGGCTCGCGAAGCTCTGGAGGCCTTCGACGGCGGCCATTGGGGCAAGAAATATCCGTCGATCGCGCAGGGCTGGCGGCGCAATTGGGAGCAGGTCATCCCGTTTTTCGCCTTTCCGATCGCGGTGCGACGGATCATATACACGACGAACGCCATAGAATCCTTGAACGCGAAGCTGCGGCGCGCCGTGCGAACGAGAGGGCATTTTCCGACCGATGACGCGGCGATGAAGCTCCTCTATCTCGTCTTGCGCCAAGTCGCGGGAGAGTGGAAAATGGCGCCTCGCGAATGGTGCGAGGCGAAAAATCAATTCGCCATCATGTTCGATGATCGCTTCGTCGCGGCGTGATGGGAACCCGGCCCCGCACACAAGATTCCTGACAGTCCCGAAATGACGAATGCGCCGAAAGCCCTTGGGCAAGACGTGCACGAGGAAGCGGCGCATGCCCCGACGACGCGATCGCGACGAACGTCGCCGCAGCCTTCGCCCTCTCCGTGCCCGACTTCTCCGGGATCCGCGACGCCCACGACACGCTGCTCCGCAAGACCTGGACCGCCTTCGACGAAGCGCTCAACGAGACCGCCACCAAGATGCACTTTCAGCGCATCGTCGGGACCTACGTCGCTTCCGCCCAGGGAGCCGGACGCTTCTACTCCGAAAAGCTGACCGAGGCCCGCACCCTCACCGCCAAGCTCGCCAACGAAGCCCGCGACGAGGATCGCGACGCCCCCGCCGGCTTCGAGTCCAAGGCCCAGCGCGCTCGCCAGTTCGCCGCTGATCTCGCCATCCAGGCCTACGCCCTTCTCGCCGCCGCCGAGGGAGCCGTCGAGGCCTATCTCCAAATCACCGGCGAAGATTGGAAGCCCTACGTCGCCCCCAGCGAGACCGAAAGCGTCGAACGCAAGTCCGCCGCCGCCGAATTGGGAGCCTTCGGCTGAGCCCGAGCGGCGGGGATCGAAAGATCCCCGCCTCCCGCTCTCTCGATCTCGATGGAGAACGACATGTTCGACTTCAGCAAGCTCCGCCGTCCGAACGCAGCCGAGCAGCGCGAGCAGGAACAGCGTCGCCGCGCCGACGCCATCACCGACGACCACACCCGTCGCCTCCTGCGATCCCGCGACGCTCTCCGCGTCAACCTCACCGATCACCCGGACGCCCGCTTCACCGTCGCCGGCGACCGCGCCATCCATTTCTACGGCGACCAGCCGAATGGCCGCGAGGTCCGCGCCGTCTGGTACGCCCCCGATCACATGAGCCGCGACGAATTCGACACGATCGTCGCCGGATATGCGATCGGCGCAACGCTCGACCTGCGCGGCTATTGGAAGCCGTTCAATGGCAATTCGGGAACGAGCTTCACCTTCGTCGCCCAGTTCGTGGAAGCCGCCGACCGCGCCGAGCCCGTGGAGCGCAAATCTCCCCAGGCCGAAATCGACGCCTTCGGCGCTTGATGCACGGCGAGCGGGAGCCGCGAGGCTTCCGCGACACCGTTTCCCTATATTGATTGATCCGCCCTGACGAGGAGAGCGACCCATGCCGGTCCCCGCCGAATCCGCAAAAGCCTATGTCGCCCGCGTCATGGCTTCATACAGAAATTGCCTCCGCGTCGAAATCGACGACGTCGTCGCCTCGGTCGAAGACGGATCGGCGATGAAAGTCACCGGCCGCGCCTTCTATAGCGACGGGTCGGAGACCGCATTCGAATGGGACGTCTGGCGCCTCGAGGACGGCGAACTCTATGGCGAATGGTAGCTCGCCGCTCGCCTCGCCACCACGAAAGTAATCGCTATGCCTCTCTCCCGCCGGCCCATCGCCCGCCCGATCAACCAGGCCGCCCGCGCCCTGCGCCGACGCGCCGCCAACGCCGGCGCCGAGATCGCTCTCGACGCTCGCCCCAAAATCGTCGCGCCGAAAAAAGGTAAGGCCTCCTATCGCCGCGCCAAACTGAAGCCCCCCGATCCCGAATGACCGAGCGCTCTCGGCGCTTCGGATTCGCTACATTGCTCGCCTTCACATGCGATTGAACCGCGCCAGCGGAGCAGACCGTTCGGAAAAAACAGAGGGGCGGACGCGCGCCGCGCATCCGCCCCTCGTCTGTGTCAGACCTGCCGGCTCGGCCTCAGCCCGAAAATGGCCACCATGTCAGCCATCGCCGTTTCAGCTCGTCCGGCAAATCGCGCCACTCCCTCGGAGCCAGTGTGTCCAGCTTGCACACCCAGTCGCCCGTCGGCTGACCCTGTATCGCCACCCGCATCGGCGTCTTCGCGCAACGCGCCAGCGATTGCAGCGCCGGCTCATCTTGCAACACGCGAATCTGATAGCCGGACCAAAAACTCACACTCAGCAGCGCCAGCGCCGCCGCGCTCATCTTCATCGCGAAAATGCGCGTGCGACGACGGGAGATATTGTCCTCCGCCAGCACCAGCCACTGTTTCGACTCGCTCACCAGATTCTTCACCAAGTCCTTGCAGACGTTGGTGACAATCGTCTCCTGGACCACTTCCGCCTGCCGGATCGTCAGCGCCGCAAGTCGTGTCGCCTCACGCAATCGCTCGATCTCCGTCTCGCCGAGCTCGTGAAGCGCGACGATCTGCTGTTGCTGCGCCTCCATCTTTCCCGACAATGACGCATCGAACCGCTCGACCAGATCGGCCAGCTTCAAAAGCGCCCATTTGAACGCTCCGACGAAGCCGCCGAGAGGGCCGTTCGGCTCGATCCCCTCCGCCGCCGCCGCCGCTTCCGCCTGCCGCGCCGAATTGCGCACATCTTCGGCCACGCTCTCGATCGGATTTCCCGTTTCCTTCAGAGTCATGGCAGCCACTCCCGAAACTTGCCGGACGATAGCTGGGCATCCATCCGATCCAGCCAGGTCTTGATCGAAAACCGCTTCAGCACAGCGACAATTATGAAGGCCGCTTACCGACAATTAGACTGGCCATGTCTGCCATGCGTCGAGTAGCGATCAGGACGCTATCTGTGTAGTTGTCGTTTGGCAAGAGGGTATTGTTACGACAATTACATTAATTGACGCTGGCTGTTTTGGGTCCTTGTGAGGGTAATTGTCGCTGGCGCTTCGACCGCCGGCGATTACCGGAAGTGAGGCGGCGTGTTTCTATGGCATGCTCAAGCCGAGGACGGCGGTTCCTCGCTTTCGGCTCTGCGGGCTGCGGAGCGCTCCCTGTAGCTTTCTCCATTCATTTCGATGATCGTCGCGTGATGAACCAGGCGGTCCACGGCGGCCGCGGTCATAGCGGCGTCCGGGAAAACCATGTTCCAGGCGGAGAAAGCCTGATTGGCGGTGATGGCGATGCTGTGGCGTTCGTATCGATGCGCGATGAGCTCGAACAGGACGCTGGTCTCGGCTTGATCCTTGCGGACATAGGAAAGGTCGTCGAGCACGACGAGGTCGAACTTGTCCAGCTTCTCCAGGGCGTCGATGAGAGAAAGATCGCGTCTCGCGGTCTGAAGGCGCTGAACGATGTCGATGGTGCGGGTGAACAATACCCGCTTTCCGGTGTCGATGAGCGCATGGCAGATGGCCGCCATGGCGTGGCTTTTTCCCGTGCCGCTTTTCCCGAACAGCAAAAGATTGTCGCCGTTTCTGATCCAGTCTCCGCCGGAGCCGATCGCAAGAAGCTGCTGTTTTCGCACCCCCGACGCCGCGTCGAAGTCGAAGCTGGCGAAGGTTTTCCCGGCGGGCGTTTCGGATTGATCGCGGTGACGTTGGATACGGCGTGAAGTGCGCTCGGCGACCTCGATCTCCATCAGCGCGGCGATCGTTTTTTGGGCGGGCCAGCCGTCGCGATCGGCAATCTCGGCAATGCGGCGCCAATTGCGTGCGATGCTGGGCAGGCGCAGCTCGGTCAACAAGGAGGAGAGGAAGGCCGCATCGGTCATGGTCGTGTCCGTCATGTCAGGCTCCTCCTTCATGGCCGAGCCTCGCAAGCGGATGGCAAAAGGCGATCGTAGGCTTGCAGATCCGGCTCGGGAATGACGACATCGCTCGATGGGCGCGGCTTGCTCACGAATTCCTCTTCGAGCTTGGCGATGTCGGGCAGTTTGCCGGCGTCCAGGATCGCGTCGAGACGCTCGGCCAAAGCAATCTCGATGGCTTCGCGGGTCGAGGCCAGAACCAGCAATCCGACCATCGTCCGGCAGGCGTCTCTTTGCGGCAGGGCGGCGTCCAGGGCCGCCCAGGCGCGGGTGTAGGCGGCGCGCGGAAAGAGGGCTTCGCGGTAGACGAGGTAGCGCAGGGCTTGCGGCTTGCGCCGCAGCGTGCCGATCAGATGATGATAATCGATCGCGTGGCCGCGCGCGCGGTCGGTGCGCACACGGGTCATGCGCATGACCGGATCGGGCCCGAGGAAACATTCCAACCGGTCGTCGAACAGACGCACTTCGATCTTTTGGCCGATCAGCCGGGATGGGACCGAATAAAGCACCCGGTCGACATTGATGGTGCTGTTGCGCGTGACCTTCGCCGATACTGTCGCGAAGTCGGTTGTCCGGCGCCTGGGCAGGGTTTTGAGCGTCGCGCGCTCCGCAACGACCGCCTCGGCGCGGCGAGCGTTGTAACGGTCGCAGACCCCGGCGACGAAGGCGCGGTAGGCTTCGACGCTGTCGAAATCCCGGCTTCCCCGGCGCCGCAGCCTCTGGTCGAGGCGGACCTTGATGTGGCCATTGGCGGCTTCGATGCTGCCGTTCTCATTGGCGACGCCGGGATTGTTGCGGGTGGCCTCCATGCCGTAGTGCCGGCACAAATCGTCATAACGCTTGGTGAAATCGAGCTGCGCGGAGCGGTCCAGGTTCTTGAAAGCGGCCGACAGCGAGTCGGTTCGGTGCTCGCGGGGGACGCCGCCCAACTTCCAAAGCGCATCCTGCAACCCTTCGGCGACAGCGGAAAAGCTCTCGCCGCCGAGGATCACCCGCACATGCTCCCAGCCGCTGCACGCCAGCCGGAAATGGTAGAGACGGTGCGGGAATGGTTCGCCGGCGATGGTGACGTCGAGAGAGTCGGCGACGGTGAAATCTGACAACGCCTGGCGACCGGCGTCGTGGCGCTGAGGAAAGAACACCTCTTTGTCGGCTCCATGAAGGGCGCGCCATTTTGCGATGCGACGTTCGAGCGTGCGGCGGACGCTGTCGGGAAAAACCTCCGGACCGAGCTCATCCTGGAGGTCCTCGAAAATGGTCACGGCCATGACGCCGGGGACGGCGAGCATCTCCAATACCCGCGGCCAAATATCGGCCAGCGGATCGGCGCGGGTTCGCCAGCTTCGCGGCTGCTTCTTTTGAGATGGCAAGCGCGGGTCTTTGTCGATGCGGCGCGCAGTGCGCGCGCTGAAGCCGGCGTTGGCTGCCGCTGCTTCCTGGTTTTGATGTCGGGTGCGGGAGGTCATGTAGAGCATCACCTGGCGGTCGGTCACATGGGGGTTCGGCATCGTGCTCGGATCGTTGGTTGTCCGAGCCGCGATACCGGGGCGCTCGCTCGCATCCTGCATGGAGTCTCTCAGCCGATACCTGAGCGGATGGATGGCGCACTTCCGGTTGTGCACGTCGGAGGCCGCCGTCGGCACAAGGCGCGGGCGCGGATGTGTCCGGTCTACATTGCGGGATTGATTGGCGCTGGGGATCGCAAGAGCGTGCCGCCCATGGCGGCGCGCGACGGCGACGTCGGATACAATCAGCTTCATCACTTCATCGCGAGCGACCGATCAGCCGCTTGATACGAAGCGTCTGTTTTATCAAGCGGAAAAACAACTCAATGAGCCAGCGGCGCTTATAGAGATCGGCGATCTCGTCCGCCGGCGCGTCGAGATCATTGCTGAGCAGCCGCAGCGTCTTGCCGCTGTCCGTCACGACCACGATCTCGCGCACCGCGTCGGCCATCGGGTTCTTGCGCGCCTTCGCCTGACGAGCGGGCAGAAAGCCGATCCGGTCGCTCACGAACCCAGTTCCCGGCGCCAGCGGCAAAGCCTTCGCCTCGCAAAGCGGCGTGTTGGTCTTGAAGCGCGTGACGATGCCGCAGCCGGCCGCGTCCAGCCGCGCCCACCATTCATAGTCGTAATAGCCCAGATCGAACACATAGGTCGCGCCGGCCTCGATCGGCATCTCCTTCGCCGTGATGTCGTTGACCCTCGCGGCGGTGAGCGAATGATAGGCTGGACGCCCGAGATTAGGATCGAAGATCGCATGCGCCTTGGCGCCGCAGACGCCGGCGGCGAACCGCGCCCATTCGCAGCCGACGCCGGCCAGTTGCAGGCCGGTCGAGTCGATGAGGCGCACGACGTCCTTCATCTCGCGCCGCGTCTTGCGATCGGTCTGCGCCAGGATATGCTCGAGCAGTCCCGGAAAAACGAGCGGGCTGCGGCTACGATTGGCGTCGGCGAAGGTCGAGCGCGCGGGAGCTTTGACGCCGAGGTGGTAGAGCCGCGCCCGATGGCTCTCCATCGCCGTCTCGACAGCGCGCAGTGACTCGGCGCCGGAAAACTGCGCGTAGAGCAGCGCGATGAGCTGATGGCGCGTCGTGAAGCTGCGAACGAGGTCGTCGGCGCGATGCTGCGCGACGAGCGCGTCGACGGTTTTCCACGGACGCAGTTTGAGCAGATCGTGAAAGACTGTATTTTTATCCTCTTCAAGTGATTTGGCCATGAGCCGGGTCGGGCGATAGAGTACCAAATTCTTGTCATGGAGACCGCCCAAAGGTAGGGTCCGCCCATCCAGCCACCCCCGCGCTGCGCCTCGCGCGCGTGGGTTGCCATAATTGGAGCAAGTGATGCGCGGGACTGTTGATGCTGATATACCGGACACGTGGAAGCGCTACGGCGAGGCTATTTGGCAGCGCGGCAGCGTTGAGAAAAAGGCGCTTGAATACGATCCGGCTCCGACTCCGAGCATCTTCGATAAATATTACGTCTACTTTTATACTACGCATGTCGGCGCATTGAATGCTAGCGAATTACAAAACATATGGTCAAATATAATACGCGAAGATCTTAATAATGAACAAACAGATGCCGCAAATTTCATTCGTGAGTGCCTAGATTTCAAGCTTAGCAGAGGTTATTGCAATACAGACATTATATCTCTCGGGTACGATTGCCTTCCGCGCACCGTTTCAGCGAGATGGGGCCTAAAACGCACAAGAGCCTTCGGTGAAAAATCCCACCCGTTTGATCTCGCTGTGACTCCTATAGGATGCATTGCGGATATTCTGAGCGTGAAATTTGAAGATTTCTTTGATGATCTGGACTTCGACGTCGCATCTAATCACGTCGTCAGCAGGAATCACGGAATTTTATTTAACCATGAAATTGGAAATTTGTGGGTCGATGATGATTTCCGCTTGTTCAAGCAGCGGTATTCGAAAAGAATAGCTAATTTTCTGTCCGCGCTCAGCAATGGGCGGAAAACGCTTTTTGTCATTCATCTAAGACAGCCGCTCGACGCGGTATTGCTCGACGAAATCGAACGGATATATATCGCTGCGCAATCGATAGGCTCTAATGAAAAGGCGCTTTTGTGTATCGCCTCAGAGGGGGTGCACCTTTCCAGGACACCGATCGCCGGCCTCTCGATTTGCGATGTGTCGGATCATCCGCCCGGATATGAATGGTGGAATTATTGTCATTTCGTCAGCACTCACGGCCTTGCTTTTGAAAAGAAAATTGCAATTACTATCAATAGCCTAGTGAGATAGACACGTAACCGGGGCAAATTTCCGGGCGGGAGGGGGAGTCGCAATCTGAAAAATGTGATTCAAGCTGCGGATGACCGCGCCGCCGCCTGATTCGCTCGAACGCCTGACACAAGCCGAACTGATCGGCGTGGTGCGCGATCTCATCGGCGAAGTGACGCGGTTGCGGGCGGAGAATGAGAAGCTCTGCGGGGCGTTGGCGCATCTGCGGATCGAGCATCAGGCGACCAAGGACGAGCTTGCGCGGCTCAAAGGCCTACCGCGGCGTCCTCCGTTCAAGCCGTCCGGCATGGATAAGTCGACAGATGCGAAGGCGCCAGAGACCGGCGGCGGCAAGAAGCGCTCATTGCGCCGGCGCGGCAGCCAGCTCGACAAACTGAAGATCGGCGCCACGGTCGTCGTGAAGGCCAATCCGCCCGCGGGCTCGCGCAACAAGGGCTTCGAGGACATCGTCGTTCAGGAGTTGAGCCTCTCTCCGCAGGTGACGCGATATCGCCGCGAACGCTTCGAGACGCCGGGCGGCGAGACGATCATCGCCGCTTGTCGATGGCGGTGAAAATCCGCGCATAGATGGCGCGGTCGTGGTCTGGCCGGGTTTCCTCCGGGGCCTGCCGAGATGATTATGGCGTCTGGTTGAGGTCTATGCGGCGGCGCGCGGTCGCGGCCTGCCGTGGCGGGGAATGCTGGGGTAAGCTTGGCCTTTTCGAAGGCAAGCACGGCGTCGATCTCGACTTGCCGGTTCCGTTCGACGCCGTGCCCCACACCGTGCCGGGCACGCATGTCCGATCAATATCGCGGAAAGCTGGGCGTTCGTCCACATGGCGCCAGCCAATCCGACCATGCCGACGCGGGGTCGGCGAGGCTGTTTTTATGCGCCGGGTGTCAGGAGCCATTTTGGCGTGAGAATACGTTTTAAGGGAAATCAACGAGTTAACTAAAGCCATGATGCTTGAGAATATCCATTTAATTCGATAATATCGCTTGCCGAAGCCAGCTAATTTGAGAATTTGCTGTTCCAACATTTCTATAGAATTGCGAACGGCGACGCACGACACGGCCCAGTTTTCCGGCCAAAGCGACGTGGGAAGCCGTCAAACGTGAGAATATTATCGGTCAATATTATCACGTTCGATGGCTTTTTGGATTCGGATTCGGATATTCTCAAGCCAAGATGGCTCCTGACACACGGATCGACACTGCGATCGATTGCTGTCGGAGCATTATCGCCTGACCGACCTTCGCCGGCATGCGATAGGACCAAGAGGCTTCGACGATCAGTCGCCGCGCGACGATGCTGCCGGCTTTGGTGATGCCGGTCAATTTCCGCTTGCTTCCGCTCGAATGCTCGCCGGGAACGAGGCCGATGAAGGCCATGAGCTGGCGGGGATTGTCGAAGCGCCGCATGTCGCCGATCTCGGCCACCACACCGGCGGCGACCACGAGCGCGACGCCGCGTAGCGCCTGGAGAGCCTCGACGACGGGGCCGAGAGACCATTCCGGCACGAGCGTTTCGATCTGCGCTTCGATGAGATCCTTGCGGGCGATCGCCTGATCCATGGCGTTGAGATAGGTCTGAAAGGCGATTTGCTGCGCCGGATGATCGAAGCTCTGATTGGCGAGCCAGACCCGATGCTTCTTTTTCCATACCGCGCCGGCATAGCGACGACCATGACGGAGAAGGAAGCCCTGGATGCGCTGCCGAGCCTGGCGCAGGTCCTTCGTCGCGGCCTCGCGGGCGCGAATGAGATCGCGCATCGCCTCATGCGCTTCGTCTGTAAGCCGTGCGAGCGTCCCACCTCGAAAAGCTTCGAGCGGCGCGCGATCCTCCTCGAGTGATTTGGTCATGAGGAGGGTCGGGCGATGGATCATTCCATGCTTGAAGCCATGCATGAAGGCAGGACTTATCAACGGGTGGAGCTGATCACCGGCGGCCGGCGCCGGCGCAGCTGGACGTCCGAGGAGAAGGCCAGGATCGTCGCGGAGAGCGCGGAGCCGAACGCCAACATTTCGGACGTCGCTCGACGCAATGGCGTAAGCCGTGGACTGTTGACCGTCTGGCGTCGGCAGGCCTGGGAGGCGCGAAGCACGTCCGAGCATGAAGCGCTGTTCGCTGCGGTGCGCGTGAGATGCGTCGAGGAGCGCGACGCGGTCTCTGTCGCGTCCTGTACGATCGAGGTCTCGATCGCCGATGCGACGGTCCGTGTGCCGATGGGCGCGGACAGCGCGACGGTCGATGCGGTGATTTCGGCGCTGCGTCGTTCGCGATGATCTCTATCGGCGCGCAGCGACGCGTGTTCGTATCGACGCGGCCGGTCGATTTCCGTAAAGGGGTGCATGGGCTCGTCGCTCTGGTGGCGGAAGATTTAAAATGCAATCCGTACAGTGGCGACGTCTATGTGTTCCGCGCCAAGCGCAAGGACCGCTTGAAGCTTTTGCTATTCGACGGCTCGGGAACAGTTCTGGCGACCAAATGGCTGGAGGACAGCGGATTCGCCTGGCCGCCAGCGCAAGACGGTGTGGTGTCTCTGACGCCGACGCAGTTCGCTATGTTGTTCGATGGCTTCTCGGAATGGTCGCGCATCACGCTGAAGACGGTGAAGAGGCCGAACAAAACTGCGTGATATTGCTTGTATTCTCTGGAGCTTTAGCGAGCGCAGTGGTACATTCTCGTCATGGCGCTTCGCTCCACGCCCCTTCCATCGGACCCAGCTCTGCTGACGGAGCTGGCGCTTGCGCTCGAAGCGGAAAACGAGACGCTGCGGACAACGATCGTGACTTTGAAAGCGCTGATTTTCGGCTCGCGCTCCGAGCGATTGTCCGGGCTGAGCGCGGAGCAGCTCGCGCTCGACCTTTTGGATGGTCGCGCCAAGGAGATTTTGACGTCGACGTCGGCGAACGACGACATTCCGGCGGCCGAGGAAACCGCGAAGGCGCCGCGCAAAAGAGCTGAGCGCAACATCGGGAAGCTGCCCGAGCATCTTCCTCGCTGCGACCGCGTGATCGAGCCGGCGACGACGCAGTGTCCTTGCTGCAAAGGACAAATGAATCGCATCGGCGAGGACGTGAGTGAAGTGCTCGACCGTGTGCCGGCCGTGCTGCGCGTCTTGCTCACGATCCGTCCCAAATATGCGTGCCGAGCTTGTGAAAGCGCTGTCGTGCAAGCGCCGGCGCCGGCGCAGCTCATCGAAGGCGGCATGGTCTCGACGGCGCTCGTCGCCCATATCGCCGTCGCCAAATATGGCTGGCTCTCGACCCTCTATCGTCAGACCGCCATCCTCGCCGGCCTGGGCGTTGTCCTCGATCGACAGACGCTGGCGCGCTGGATGAAGCAGACAGCCTGGATGCTGAAGGGGCTCTACGATCTGCAATTGGAGGTGATGCATCGCTATCCGCGGCTCTTCTGCGACCAGACGCCGATGCCTGTGCTCGCGTCCGGACATGTGAAGCTCCGACAGTTCTGGGCGCATGCGACCGACGACCGCCCCTGGGCGGGACCGGCTCCGCCGGCCGTCGCCTATGTGTTCGCGGACGGCCGCAGCAAGAAGGAGATCGCGTCGCAGCTTTCCGGCTTTACCGGAATCTTGCAGGTCGACGGCTACGCCGCCTACAAGGCGCTGGTCAAGGACGAGGGCGCCGAGAGCCGTATCACGCTCGCCTTCTGCCTCGCGCATGCGCGCCGCAAGTTCGTCGCCGTGTTCAAAACGACGAGCTCGCCATTCGCCAAAGAGGTCATCGACACGATCGCAATGGTCTATGCGATCGAGAAGCGCATTCGCGGCAGAAGCGCCGACGAACGGCGCGCTGTCCGGCAGGCCGAGACAACGCCGATCATGGACGCGCTGCATGCCCGCTTGATCGCCGTGCGCGACGGGCTGTCGCAAATCTCGCCGCTGATCAAGGCGATAAACTATACGCTCGCGCATTGGAGCGGATTGACGCGCTTTCACGAAGACGGCCGCATCGAGCCGGACACCAATATCGTCGAGCGCCCCATTCGATCGATCGCGATCGGCAAGCGCAACTCGCTTTTCGCCGGCGACAATGGTGGCGCCGAAACATGGGCGATCCTATCGACGCTGATTCAAACGGCGCGGCTCAATGGCGTCGATCCGGAGACATGGCTCGCGGATGTGCTGGAGCGCATGGTCTCCGGCGCGACCACCAACAATCGGCTCGCCGAGCTTCTCGTGTGGAACTGGAAAGCCGCGCGTGACCAGGCCGAAGCGGCGGCATGATCCACCATCAACGCAACAGGCTCGGCTCGCTCGCCGTCTCCGCGTCCCTCGTATCGGAGCAGATCGACTCTTTGATCAGCCGCTCCGTCGTCTGCTCGAAATAGATCCAAAGGTCCGTGTGCAGATCGGAAAACTGCCGCCACACGACGCTGTCGAAAAAGCGCCGCGGCGCCCTCACCATGATCGTCGTGCGGCGTTGCCGCGAATAGCGGAACGGGCGCACGCCGTAGCGTCGGCATAGAGCGATGAACAAGCGCACCGACCATTCGTCCGGGAGACTGAACTTCATCTCGACGGGAGGATCGCTGCGCGCCGCCTCATCGAGCTTTGCCCTCAGCCGATCCGCCGCCGCGCTGGCCGCCTCGCGCTCTCCGGCGCTCGTCGCGCCGAAATGCAGCGCCTCCACCTTCCGCAACCGCTCCCGAAGCTGGTCTTCGATCGTCATCGGCGTCGCTCCTCAAAAGCACGACGCCATCCCTCCGATCAGAGGTCAACTGCCCAGCCCCCGCCGTCCACAGCCGATCGGTGTGGCACGGCCGCACCGCTTACCTTCGTCTGGAACCCAGACCGATGTGAGCTCTCCGGCGCGGGACAAGCGCGCCAGCATCACCGAGTCGCGTCGATCCGTTTTGACGTGATCGCCGGCGCGTCTCGGCGTGTGCGCCGGCGACACGACTTCGCATGCATGGCCGGCCGCGACGATCTGACGGTAGAGACCATAGCCACAAGGGCCGGCCTCATAGACGAAGTGCAGCTTGCCATGCCGACCGCCGAGCTTCTTCAATAAGCTGCCGACCGCGTCGGGTGCGTTGGCGATCTCACCATAAAATCGGACTTCGCCATCTCGGCCAGCATCCGCGATGGCGACGGCAATTGTTTCCTTATGGACATCGAGCCCAATGTAGCTGTTAAACTCCATGGCGGTCCGTCTCCCTGTGCATGAGGATAGGCGCTTATGGCGCAACCCTCGCTGCTTGCACATTGTGGAGACGGGCCACCCCGTCCGCCACCAAAACGGTCATATCGTCTGGCCCGTATCATTTCGGCCATGATGACCCCTCCGTGCCAACGATGTTGAGACAAACACCCCGCGGGAGTTTACCCTTGAGGGCCGAGGTCGAAACATCCCATGGTTATGCGCCCTATCACTGATGGAAAGACTCTTGCGGCGTCTGGCGCCGAAGCTGAGGAAGGCGGGAGGCCGACGATTGTTTCGGCGCCAGACGCCGCGTCGCCGGAACTCGTCCTTCGCCCGCGTCGGCGCACGTTTACGGCCAAAGACAAATTGCGCATCCTCGATGAAGCGGATCGCGCGGCTGGGGTTCCTGGAGGCATCGGGGCGATCATACGCCGCGAGGGGCTCTATTCATCGGCCCTGACGGACTGGCGTCGCCAACGCGCCGCCGGGGCCTTTGAAGCGCTGAGCCCTGTCAAGCGCGGCCCCAAGGTCGTAGAGCCCAATCCGTTGGCGGCCGAACATGCGCAATTGCAGCGCGAGAACAGGCTCCTGACAAAACGCCTGGAGCGCGCCGAGGCGATCATCGAAATCCAAAAACGTATGGCCCGCCCCGTCTGCAAGCAGTTTTATCGAGAGCGCCTTCTGATGGGTCTGCGTCAACGTATCCGGCCTCGGGGCGAGCCCCCGGCCAAGATGGAGATACGCGCGTTCCGGTCCTCATAAAAGTCTCGGCGTCGAACGCCGTTTTTTGAACCAGGTTTCCAGAACGCCGTTCGACTATCAGTCAGGCCATCTTTCGATCCACCACCCGCAAACATCGTCGGACGATCAGCAGCACATGCGCCGAACGACCAGTCTCACGCCGCCAGGATCGCCTCCTTGTCGGCAAATGTTTCTCCACGCCGCAGCACCGCCCAGGAGATCCGCGCCAGCTTGTTGGCAAAGGCGACGACCGCGACATTCTGATGCACGCGGGCGAGCAGCGTCGTCAGCCACCGCCCGAGCGACGTGTCGCGTTTGGCGACATGGGGGAGCGCCGCCCGCGCGCCATGGATGAGTTGCCTGCGCAAATATCGGTTGCCCCGCTTGCTGATCCCGAGCAGTTTCGGCTTGCCCCCCGTCGTCGCCTGACGGGGGACCAGGCCGAGCCAGGCCGCAAGATCGCGACCATGCTCGAACGTCTCGGCCTTTCCGATCGCCGCCAACAAGGCCGAAGCGATCAGGGCGCCGACGCCCGGTATTGTCGCCAGTCGCCGGGCGTCCTCGTTCTCTTTGGCGAAAGCCGTGAACTCCGCGTCGAAGGCGGCGATGCGCTTGTCCAGCTCGCGCCATTGCGTGCGAGCGTCGTCGACGAGCCTGTACATCCGGTCGCTCAAAGTGTGTCGGCCCCCTTCGTCCAGCATGACGGCGAGATAATCCGCGAGATGACGTTTACCCTTGGGAACGACGATTCCGCGCTCCAGAAGGATCGCCCGCAGTTGGTTGATCAGCGCCGTCCGTTCGCCGACCAGTCGGTCGCGAGACCGATGCAACGTCTGGATGTCGAGCTGATCCTGCGTTTTCAGTTCCACAAAGCGCATGGTCGGCCGCGTCGCCGCCTCGGCGATCCCTTCAGCGTCGCGATCGTCGTTCTTCTGCGCTTTCACATAGGGGCGAACATATTCGGGCGACATCAGCCGAACCTCGTGGCCATGAGCCGCGAAGACCCGCCCCAGATGATGAGCGCCGCAGCACGCTTCCATCGCGACGACACAGGCCGGCAGCTTCGCTGCCAAGCCGATCAGCGTCTCCCGCGTCGCCCGCCGCCGCATGACCACCGTCCCGGCCGCGTCGAAGCCAACGAGACTGCAAATATTCTTGCCGATGTCGATCCCGAGCACGGAAACCTTCGTCTGAGCTATGGCCGAAAGTGGGTGATGACGGCGTGAGGCAGGCGGCGTAACGGGGTTGGTGACCAAACCTGCCCGAACCTCCCGAAGGAGCGTTACGCCATGACCGA
The DNA here is from genome assembly GCF_000745215.1 of Methylosinus sp. PW1. Lineage (NCBI taxonomy): Bacteria > Pseudomonadati > Pseudomonadota > Alphaproteobacteria > Hyphomicrobiales > Methylocystaceae > Methylosinus > Methylosinus sp. PW1. The sequence goes on along the minus strand of NZ_JQNK01000001.1, from coordinate 49,880 downwards.
GAATAATGTTGTCGCCTTCAAACAGGAAGGCGCAATCGACGACCCGCTCACGGAAATCCTGCGTTCCGGCGCGAAGCGGCTGATCGAGCAGGCCGTTGAGGCGGAGTTCGCCGCGTTTTTGGCGCAGCACGCCGATCTGAAGCTGCCGGATGGGCGCCAGCGCGTCGTTCGTCACGGCCATGACCCTGTCCGCGCGATCCAGACGGGCGTTGGGCCTGTCGAGGTGGAAAAGCCAAAGGCGCGCGACCGCGGCGCTGGCGACGACGAGCGCATCCGCTACGCCTCGTCGATCCTGCCGAAATGGGCGCGGCGCACGAAGAGCCTCGACGTTCTCTTGCCGGCTCTTTATCTGCGCGGCGTTTCAACCGGCGATTTCCAGGATGTGCTGACGGCCTTGCTCGGCAAGAGCGCGCCCAATCTTTCGCCCGGCGTGATCGCGCGGCTGAAGGGCGACTGGGATGACGATTATAGCCGCTGGCAAAAGCGCGATCTGTCGGCGCGGCATTACGTGTATATCTGGGCCGACGGCGTCTATTTGCAAGCGCGAATGGAGCCGCAGGCCGAATGCATGCTGGTGATCATTGGCGCGACGCCAGAAGGCAAGAAGGAACTGCTCGGCCTCTCAGCGGGCATGCGCGAGAGCGCGCAGAGCTGGAAGGAATTGCTCGTCGATTTGAAAGCGCGGGGGCTTGTCATCGCGCCGGAAATCGCCGTCGGCGACGGGGCGCTCGGCTTCTGGAAAGCGCTCGACGAGGCGTTTCCGTCGACGCGCCATCAGCGCTGCTGGGTGCATAAAACGCTGAATGTTCTCGACAAGCTGCCGAAGGCCTTGCACAGCGCCGCGCATAAGGATTTGCGCGAGATCTGGCTGTCGGAGAGCCGCGCGGCGGCGCAGACGGCGATGGATGTTTTCGCCGAGAAATTCGCGGCGAAATATCCGAAGGCGGTCGATTGCCTGACGAAAGACCGCGATGCGCTGCTGACGTTTTTCGATTTTCCTGCCGAGCATTGGACGCATTTGCGAACCTCGAATCCGATCGAAAGCGCCTTTGCGACGGTGCGGCACAGAACCGTGCGCACGAAAGGCGCGCTCTCGCAGGACACGGCGCGACTGATGGTGTTCAAGCTGGTGATAGAGGCGTCGAAAAGCTGGCGCAGGCTGCAAGGACAAAAGCTGTTGCCGAAGCTCATCAGCGGTGTAAAATTCCGCGACGGAATCGAAATCGCGCCCGATCAAAAGTCCGCCGCTTGATTCACGCCGTCACCCACATTCGGGCATAGCTCCCTTCGTCTTCATGACCAATCCCTCCGTTCTATCGCCGGCGAGCCTACTACGCCGGAAGGAGGGGCGGGCCATTCCATAAAAGTTGCTCTGTTGCTGGGGCTCCCGATCGTGAACGACGAGGACTCCTGATGGACGCCGTAGCGGCGCTGGCGCCACGCAGTGGCCTGATCGCTGCGGCCTGCGCAGCGCTGGGCCTTTCGCGCGCCAGCCTGCACCGCCGCGAGGCTGCGCGTAAACAGCCGCCGGCCGTCGCGAGGGCGCGTCCGAAACCTCTGCGCGCGCTGACCGACACCGAGCGACAGCATATTCTCGAGATGCTGCGCGGGCCGCGCTTCGTCGATCTCGCGCCCGCCGAAATCTACGCCTGCCTGCTCGACGAGGGCGTCTATCTGTGCTCGATCCGAACCATGTATCGCATCCTCGCCGAGCACGGCGAGGTCCGCGAGCGACGGCGGCAATTGCGCCATCCCGCCTATCAAAAGCCCGAGCTTCTGGCGACCGGACCCAATCAGGTCTGGTCCTGGGACATTACGAAGCTGATGGGGCCGGTCAAATGGACCTACTTCTACCTCTATGTGATCCTCGATATCTTCAGCCGTCGCGTCGTCGGCTGGCACATCGCCGACGCGGAAACCGCCGCGCTGTTCAAACCTCTGTTCAACGACGCTGTCGAAAAGCACGGCGTGGAGCCCGGCCAGCTCACTCTGCATGCCGATCGCGGCGGACCGATGAAAGCCAAGGCCACCGCCCTGCTGCTCGCCGATCTCGGCGTCACCAAATCGCATAGCCGACCCTATACATCGAACGACAATCCATTCTCCGAAAGCTGCTTCAAGACACTGAAATACCAGCCGCAGTTCCCAAATCGCTTCGGCTGCGTCGAGGATGCGAAGACATTCGTTCGCCACTTCTTCACTTGGTACAATCGCGACCATCACCACGCTGGCATCGGATTGATGACTCCGAATCAGGTTCATTTCGGCCAAGCCGAAGAAATCTATGACGCCCGCCAGAAAATCCTCGATCGCGCCTTCGAGGCCAATCCCGAACGTTTCGTCAGAATACCGCCGAGCCCACCCCGAAAGCCAACCGCCGCCTGGATCAATCCACCGCTCAAAACACAAGAACTCCAAGCTTAAATTCCAAATCCCGCTGTCTCAAAATCGTTGACACGCTCCGCGGGCTTTTGACCCACGCCGCTCACGGTGGTTTGCCACCTGCTCCTGCAAGCCGATGGCGAGGGACCTACCCTCATCTCTCACGCCGCTTGCTGCGGCACACTGAAGTCGGACAGCCACAGCGCATTTGGCCGCGCCGCTCGAAATTGCCGGTTCACCTTGTCGAGCGGGCATGGAGCCTTCGGCGCGCTGCGCAACGGCGCGCCCTTCGGTGAACTGCCATCCGCCTTTCGGACACTGCAACAGTTCATGCTCAAGAAGCCGGGCGGCGACCGTGAGATGGTCGAGATATTGGCTCTGGTCCTACAGCACGACGAGCAGGCTGTGCTGACCGCCGCCGAACTGGCGCTGGCGGCCGGCGCGCCGACCAAGATGCACATCTTGAACCTGCTGCACCGCCTGGTCGACGGCAAGCCGGTCGACGCGCCGCCCGTGAAGCCGCCCAACGCGTTGACGCTCACTACTGTTAGCGGCGGCGAAAATCCGCGCATAAACGGCGCGGTCGGGCTGGGTCCGAACGGCTGGAGGCGTCAGAGCGCTTTCTCTGGCGCGGCCCGGTAATTACGGGCTGGATATGTTGATTTGGCGCGAGCTGCGGTCGGAACAGGAACACGTCAATCGGCGCGAATGGATTCACATGGGGATCGATGCGCGTGGCGGTGACGTCCCTCCACGCCCATGATGCTGTCGTGCTCGCGACCGTCAAGGACGCTTCGCGCCGCGCCGCGGCGCCCTTCGGGCGTCCTTGACGGCCGCTGCGCGCGCGTGCGCGACCGCGATGTGCCGGTGCGGCCGCATGCGCTCGAAACCTATGACCAGCTAAAGGACGATCGAGATGAATGAATCCGACACGCGGCGCGCTCGCGCCGGCGCCCTCAATCTGCATGGACTTCTGGCGCATTGGAACGAGGTCGCCAGCGAAGCCTGGGTCGATACGCTGCTGGGCTGGGAAGAGCGGGAGCGAGGCCGCCGCGGACTGGAGCGCCGATTGCGCGCCGCCCATATCGGTCGCTTCAAGCCCCTCTGCGACTTCGATTGGAACTGGCCCAAACGCTGCGACCGCGCCGCCATCGACGCGCTGATGACGCTCGAGTTCCTCGAGGACGCCACCAACGTCGTTCTCGTCGGTCCGAACGGCGTCGGCAAGTCGACCATCGCGCAAAACATCGCCCATCGAACGCTGATCGAGGGACATGCCGTCCTGTTCACCAGCGCGGGCCAACTGCTGGGCGATCTCTGCGCGCTGGACAGCGACTCCGCCTTGCGCCGTCGCCTGCGCCACTATGCCCGGCCCCAACTGCTGGTCATCGACGAGGTCGGATATCTCTCCTATTCCAACCGGCACGCCGATCTGTTGTTCGAATTGATCTCGCGCCGCTATCAGAACAAGAGCACGCTGGTCACGACCAACCGACCGTTCGCAGAATGGCGAGAAGTTTTTCCCAACGCGGCCTGCGTGGTCTCTCTGGTCGACCGTCTCCTTCACCACGCTGAAATCGTCTCCATCGAAGGCGACTCCTGGCGCCTCAAGGAAGCCCGCGACCGCGCCGAGCAACGAACCCGCCAGCGCCGCGAGGTCAAATCATGAGAAAGCCGAGGAGATCGCCGGCGCATCTTCGTCCGCTCTCGATCGATATTCCCCGGACCTGGACGCCCGAGCAGGCGCTGGCCTTGTTCGAGCTGATCGACGATCTGCGCGACAAGATCTGGGCGCTCTATGGCGACCGAATGCAGGAATTGCTCCGGGATCAACGTGGCGACGACGGCGCCAGCGACGAAGGATCTCTCTGAACCGCCGAATATCCCGTGGTTCGATCGGGACGGCCATCCCGTCGTCCCGACCTGAGCGCTGCAATGCTGGCGCGCGCAGCGGCCGTCAAGGACGCCCGAAGGGCGCCGCGGCGCGGCGCGAAGCGTCCTTGACGGTCGCGAGCACGACAGCATCATGGGCGCGGAGGGACGTCACCGCCACGCGCATCGATCCCCATGTGAATCCATTCGCGCCGATTGACGTGTTCCTGTTCCGACCGCAGCTCGCGCCAAATCAACATATCCAGCCCGTAATTACCGGGCCGCGCCAGAGAAAGCGCTCTGACGCCTCCAGCCGTTCGGACCCAGCCCGACCGCGCCGTTTATGCGCGGATTTTCGCCGCCGCTAACATCACGCCGAGCGAATGCGCGAATTACTTTGCGGCATCCGGCTATGATGCAGTTTGATCGGATTCCGCTCTATCACGCTGTGTCCGGCAATCTGAAAAGGCTCGGAATGTTCCGCGCCGAAGTCTGCCGGGCTTGGATGCGCGCTCTGCGACGGCGTAGTCAGCGTTCGCGCCTGACCTGGGAGCGCTTCCAACGCCTCATCGCGCTCTACATCCCCAAGGTCCGCGTTCTGCATCCCTATCCGAACCAGCGCTTCGCGTCTTGACTCAAGGCAAGAGCCGAATGCGGTAATTCTGCACGTACGGATCTGTGCGGGGGGCGTGGGGCAACCCACGTCCCTGCCGCGACCCTACCACATCCATGGGCTCAGAAAGCAAGTCGCCTATGATTGCGGCGATGACCTCCCATATCGCGTCGAGGTGACGCTCGCCAATCTCAATTACGTTACCATCGGCGATGGCGAGGTCGCGCTGGTGAGCAACGGGCGATAGCAAGCCGCGGGTGCGCCTCCATTGCATCATCGAGCGCGACGCGGCGAGCAGGGCCGCAGCCGCAGATTTCGAGGTGATCACCAACGACGTGACGTGCGAGGCGGCCGAGATCACTGCCCTTTATGAGGCGCACTGGCGGATCGAACTCTTGCTCCGCTGGCTGAGCAGCATCTCTCGATCCGCACAGGTTCTTGGGCAAGAACGAGAACGCCATCAAGGCTCAGCTGCTGGCGACGATGATCGCCCTCCTACTGCTGCGCATCGCCGCGCACGGCCACCGCGTCGCTCTGCCGGCGCTGCGCTCGCGGGTTGTTTCCTGTTCGCGCGCCCATCCGTCGCTTCGATCGACGAGCCCCCCTCCCCAAAAAAATACCACGTGCCGACGCGCGTCCTCTCGAATCAAAGAATCCATCAGGAGCGCTCGCCGATGAACTGGACGCCACGTACGAGGAGATTTTCCAAATCGTACCCTCGCGCGCGAGCGGCTTCGTAAATCTCTGGATAACGCGATGCATAAGGGTCCAATTGCGGGGACTTCGACCAATAGTCGAAATGCCATTTTGAAAAATGCTTAGCCGCTTGTCCCTCGAATAAATCCCTGTAGATTTGAAAGCGCTTGCCGTTCATCTCGTGAAGAAAGATCTCAAAGTCATTGGCGTTGCCACCCTTGTCATAGATGAGCCGCTCGAATTCTTCTCTGTTGGTCAAGAGATGCGCCCAAGGATCGAGATTCAAATGGAAAAGGTGATGGCCGTAGGCGGAATGCCACAATGGATCGAACTGAATGAGCACGAGACTACCTGGTGCAGTGACGCGGATCAGCTCGTCATAGGCCTTGGCCGGCTCGGGAATATGCTCGAAGGCGTTGACGCTGAAGACGAAGTCGAAAAGCCCGTCCCTGTAGATCAGATCCTGCGCGTCGACCGTGTGAAACTCGACCCGACTCGGATCGTATGGAATATTGTTGCGAGCGAATTTGGCGCTTATGCCGGCGAGAAGCGTCCCTTCGTATTGGGTGGTGTAACGGACGATATCTGTAATATATATTTCTTCTACGATGTCCAGTAGAAACGGCGCATGAAGCCCGAGCCCCCCCCCGAGATCGATGCCTCGACGATATTTCGTGACCCTGAAACCAAGGTCTTCGGCGGCTTGTCTTAAGTTTCCAACATCGAGTCTGTGTTGCACAATGTCCGCTAGCTCGTCATACATTGCTCTGCTCGCCTTTCCGACTTGGTCCTGCTTTGCTTTGGGTCGTTTTCCGCTAGTTTAGGAGAATTAAAAACCGATGAAAAGGGTGCGGTGCAAATTGCGCGAATGGCCGAGCGATCTGGGTTTGATATTGCACCGGGATCAGGCAACGCGCACTGCGCTCCAGTTTTCGGGGTAAGCATTCGGTGAGGCACGCAGATTGATCATTTTCGGCCAGCGACGGCTGCGCGAGAATCAGGCGGCGACTTTTTTGGCCTGCTAATCGGCGGCCCAGCGTCACGACAGCAAGGTGGCAAGATCATTGATCTTGTGATCGTTGATACGGGCGAGCGCCTCGGTGAGCCAAGCCTGTGGGGCGACGCCGTAGGCGATACTCTTGTAGATCACGGCGGCGTCAGAGCTTTTCTCCGCCAAGCCCTCAATATGCCAGCGCTCGTCGCCTGCCGCTTCAATCCGCAGATGAAGGCTGGCTATGTCAGGCTCGTGGAAGCTGGGGAGCCCGCCAAGGTCGCCATCACCGCCGTCATGCGCAGAATGATCGTCCTCGCCAACGCATAGTTGCGCGATGATCGCATTTGGGCCGAAAAAGCCATTGTCCATAACGGATACTCTAGCAGCCTCTCAAATTCTCGCGGCTGGCTTCAACCGCTCGAGATCGGCGTCGACCATCTCGCGGATGAGCGCATCGAGCGAGGTCTCGGGCGCCCAGCCGAGCGCCTTGCGTGCCTTGGAGCTGTCGCCGAGCAGAATGTCGACCTCCGCCGGGCGGTAGAATTTCGGATCGATCACCACATGCGCCTCCATGTCGAGGCCGGCATGGGCGAAAGCGATGCGGCACATGTCGCGCACTGTGGTCGTGACGCCCGTCGCCACGACATAATCGTCCGACGTCTCCTGCTGCAGCATCAGCCACATGGCCCGCACATAATCGCGCGCATGGCCCCAGTCGCGCTTGGCGTCTATGTTGCCGAGGCGAAGCTCCTTGGCGAGGCCGAGCTTTATGCGCGCCACGCTATCCGTCACCTTGCGGGTGACGAATTCTATGCCGCGCAGCGGGCTCTCATGATTGAAGAGAATGCCCGAGGAGGCGTGCATGCCGAAGCTCTCGCGGTAATTGACCGTGATCCAATGGCCGTAGAGCTTGGCGACGGCGTAAGGCGAGCGCGGATAGAAGGGCGTCTCTCGCTCTGCATCGGCTCCTGAATGAGGCCGTACATCTCGGAGGAGGAGGCCTGATAGAAGCGCGCGCCGGGGGCGCCGAGACGCAGCGCCTCGAGCACCTTGGCGACGGCGACGGCGGTGATGTTGGCGGTGAGAATGGGCTGGCGCCAGGAGGAGGCGACGAAGGATTGCGCGGCGAGATTGTAGACCTCGTCCGGCTTCACCTCCTGGACGATGCGCAGCAGGCTGGAGAGATCGCTAAGATCGCCGTCGAGCAGCTGCACGTCATTGGCGACGCCGAGCCAGCGCAGGCGATGGTCCTCGACGCCGCGGTGCGAGGAGCGGCGGATCACGCCAGAGACTTCATACCCCTTGCTGAGCAGAAGCTGTGCGAGATAGGCCCCATCCTGTCCGGTAATGCCCGTCAGCAGCGCGCGTTTCGTCATGCACCCCTCTAATTCAAATCCACGTTCGCGGCTTTCATCATCGGTCGAACGGCCCTCTATATACGATCTAGGCGTAGCTGGCGATGTCACATAACGGAGGGTAACGCGAGAGGGACGATCTTCGGGCCATGAGACAGTCGCCCGTGAGCTACAAGCGCCGTCGCTTCCCGCCGTCGATCATCGCCCAGGCCGGTGGGCTTTATTTCTGATCTCCACTTAGCCTGCACCTCGTCGAGGAAAAGCTCTTCGAAAGGGGGATCGATTGGTGCCTCCGGATGCAGTGAGGGCTGTGCGCGGCGTCGCTCGCCGCAGCCTGCCCCGTATCGCGAGCCTCCTCAGCCAGCGCAGCTCATGCACAGTCACGTAACGATTTAGTCCGTTCGTGTCCATCCGCGAACAACCGCGGGGTGTCTATCTCGGCGCGTGGGCGTGGATCGTCAGGGCGATTGCGTTCCAAGATCGCCAATGCTGGCCGCGCGCGCCACGGCATAGCAGGCGACTTCTCGGAGTTCGTATCCGTTGAACTCGACCGTGGTGACGTCATCCTGCTACCGGCGCGACGTTTCCGGGTTCCCATAACGCCCGTTCCGCGAGTTCGCGCGCATGGGGGCCGAACGCGCTCGCCGCCTCTCGTCACAGCCGCGGCGCGATGGGTACCCTCGACCGTTGTATCCGCGCTTGGCGCCGCGCAGCTCAGAATAATTCACGTACCTGTCGAGCAATGGCCCGTTCCAGCGTGCGAATTTCGATGCAGATGATTTCGTAGGCGAGCGCTGGCCACCTCTCGGCAACAGAGAGACGACGGCAATCGCGCCAATCCTCCAGCCTCTGGTGGAGGCGCACGACCTCGAGGCCCCGTGCTTCGTCCTGCGGGCTGGCGTGCATCGCTCGGCGTCCCGAGGTCACTGTCGTCGCCCTGTTGTCGTTCGCCGACGGGGCGCTCTCGTTCAAGTCTTGCATTTTCACGCGCCCGTCTCGTTCCTGTCTCTGACGCAGGACCCGGCGTCGCGTGCTCTCCGCCGGTGCGCCACGTCGGTAGTCGATTTCAAACCTTCAACCACTCCTTCAGCTTCGTCCATCGCTTTCGCCCGGCGCCGCTTCTCACCGCGATCGCCAGCGCGCGGCGCTGGCCGACGAGGACGACGAGGCGCTTGGCGCGGGTCACAGCCGTGTAGACGAGATTGCGCGCCAGCATGGTGTAATGCTGCGTGGCCAGCGTGATGACCACGGCAGGATATTCCGAGCCCTGCGACTTGTGGATCGTCGTCGCATAGGCCGGGACCAAGGCGTCGAGCTCGGCGAATGGATACACGACCTCTCGACCGTCGAAGTTCGCGACGAGTGAGGCCTCGTCGTCGTCGATGCGCAGGATCGTGCCGAGGTCGCCGTTGAATACGTCACGATCGTAATCGTTTTCGGTCTGCATGACCTTGTCGCCTGGCGCGAAGATCGAGCCGAATTTCTCCACCTTCGCCGGCGGGTTGGGATTGAGCGCCTTCTGCAGATCGACATTGAGCGCTCGCGCCCCGAGCGCGCCGCGCTGCATCGGACAGAGCACCTGAATGTCGCGGATCGGGTCGAGACCGAAGCGCCGCGGAATTCGGTCGCGAACGATTTCCACCACCGTGGCGGCTCCCCTCTCGGGATCTTCGGCGTCGACGAACCAGAAATCCGATTCCTCGCCGCGCCGCGGCAATTCCGGCATTTCGCCGCGATTGATCCGATGGGCGTTCACGATGATGCGGCTTTCGGCGGCCTGCCGGAATACTTCGGTCAGGCGTGCGACCGGCACGGCTCCGGATTCGATGATGTCCGCGAGCACCTGGCCTGGTCCGACCGACGGCAATTGATCGACGTCGCCGACCAGCAAGAGCGCCGATGGCCCGGGGATCGCCTTGACGAGCGCGTACATGAGCGAGATGTCGACCATGCTGGTTTCGTCGATGACGAGCAGGTCGCAGTCGAGCGGATTGTCCGGACCCCGCCGAAATCCGCCGGTCTTGGGATCGATCTCCAACAGACGGTGGATGGTCTTCGCCTCTATCCTGGTCTGTTCGGCCATGCGCTTGGCGGCGCGGCCGGTCGGCGCGGCGAGCAGAATTTTCGTTCCCTTGGCGACCAGAATGCGCAGAACCGCGTCGAGCAAGGTCGTCTTGCCGACGCCGGGACCGCCGGTGATCACGGCGACTTTGGAGCGGAGCGCCATCTTGATCGCCGCGCGCTGCGACGGCGCCAGGGTCTTTCCCGTCCGCTTCTCGACCCAGGGGGCGGCCTTTTCCACGTCGATCTGCGGCCAGGGCGGCGAGCCTCGGAGCAGCGCCCGCAGCCGCTCGGCGACGCCGCGCTCGGCGGTGTGAAGCCCGCGCAAGAAGATGCAGGGCTCCCCGCCGATCGTGTCGCCGACGACTTCCGCGCCCGCGAGCTCGTGATCGAGCGCCGTCCGCACGATCGCCTTGTCGACGTCGAGCAGCTTGACCGCCAGTGTGAGAAGGCTTTCGATAGGAAGCCCGCAGTGACCGTCGTCGGTCGCCTCCTGCAGCGCGAAGGATACGCCGGCGCGCACGCGTTGCGGCGCTTCTTTCCCGACGCCCATCTTCATGGCCATGGCGTCGGCGGTCCGAAAGCCGATGCCTCGAATATCCCGGGCGAGCCGATAGGGATCTTCGGTCATCACCCGAATGGCGTCGAACCCATAGGTCTTGAAGATGCGCACCGCTCGCGAAGTCCCGACACCATGCGAATGCAGGAACACCATAATGTCGCGGACGGCCTTCTGCTCGGCCCAGCCGGCGGCGATTCTTTTGGCGCGGAACTCTCCGATCCCCGAGACCTCCTTCAGCCTTTCCGGGGTCGCTTCGATGGTTTCGAAGGTGGCCACGCCGAATGCGGCGACAATTCTCGCGGCGAGCTTGGGACCGATGCCCCGGACCATGCCGGAGCCGAGATATTTCTCGATGCCCGCCGCCGTCGTCGGAGGCGTGGTCTTCAGAAAATCCGCTTTGAATTGAAGCCCATGAGCGCGGTCGTTGATCCAGACGCCGACGGCATGAATATATTCGCCCGCGGAAATTGACGCGGCGTGGCCGACGACCGGCACGAGGTCGCGCTTGCCGCGCGCTTTCACCTTCAGAACCGCGAAGCCATTCTCCTCATTGTGGAACGTCACGCGCTCGACCGAACCGACGAGCGTTTCCCGCGAGGTGCCGCTCTGCGATGGCTGTTCAGGTTTCAAGGCGAGGCTCGGGCGCTTCGAGAGGCTTCGGACTGTTCGATAATCTGACCGTCGCCAAGAGAGGCTGCGCCGCGGGCGAGGCGTCGACGACGCGATACTCGACGCCACAGCGCCGAACAGCGCCTTTCCGACGGCGCAGCCCGTCGCGCACATAGGCGCGAGCCTCGTCCTCCGACGCGAATTCGCGCGCGAATGTTCGCCCCCGACAGCCGATCCGGCCGAAGGAGACGCGCACGATCCACGCTCCGAACAGATCGCGCCCGGCCTCGACGCGCCAGGAACGATGGCGGTTCGCCTCCGGATTTCGGCCCTGCAACGCAATCGCGATCTCGTCCATCGCCGCCATGCCGGCCCTCCACGCCGCCGCTTCGCATTCGCACACGAATGAATCACGAATGGGAATCCGGAGCAAAGGGAGAGGAAGCATGGCTACCGCTAGCGCCGTCCGCGCCGACAAGGGTGCGTCGCTTTGCTCCCGCGCGTTCCGCGCGCCCTTGCAGCCCGGCCGTCTCGCGGTCGGCCGACGGCGTTTTGGGAAAGGAGAAGGAGAAATCGAGCTCTCCGCTCCGCCCGACCCGAGAAAGGGACGGAACGCCATGAGCCATGACCCGGAAATCGAACAGCTGCGGGCGAAGACCAATTGCGCCGCGCTGCTGGAGCGCTCGACGCCGCCCTGGCGGCTCGATCGCCGAGAGAGCACGAAGAACTGCCTCAAATATCGACGTGGAGAGGGAGAAATCCTGATCGTCAATCACGAGGGCCGCGGCTGGTGGGATCCGCAGAGCGAGGCGAAGGGCGACGTCTTCGATCTCGTTCAGCATCTCGAGCCCCGTCTGAATTTCGGCGAGGTCCGCAAAGTGCTGCGCCGCTTCACCGGCGTCGTCCCGCGATTTCCCAGCTTCCAGCGCTCCCGAGGAGAGTCGAGGCCCGCGCTCGCGCTCGCCAAGCGCTGGGAGCGACGCCCCCGGCTGCAGACGGGCTCGACCGTCTGGCGCTATCTCGCCGGCGCGCGTGCTCTGCCGCGACGCGTCCTCGAACGGGCGCGCGCCGCCGACGCGGTGAGAGAAGGCCCCTATGGCAGCGCCTGGTTCGCGCATCGCGACGATCACGGCGCCGTGACCCATATCGAAATCCGAGGCCCCGATTTCAAAGGATCGGTGAAGGGCGGCGACAAGATGATGTTCCGCCTTCCCGGCGGTTCCGCGCCACTGACGCGCTTCGTGCTCGCGGAAGCGCCGATCAATGTGCTGAGCGTCGCCGCATTCGAAGACGTCCGCGACGACACGCTCTACGCCGCGACCGGCGGCGGCATGGGGCCGAAAACCATCGAAGCGATCGAGACGATCGCCGTCCGCCTCGCGAGAACCCCGGTGTCAGGAGCCATTTTGGCGTGAGAATACGTTTTAAGGGAAATCAACGAGTTAACTAAAGCCATGATGCTTGAGAATATCCATTTAATTCGATAATATCGCTTGCCGAAGCCAGCTAATTTGAGAATTTGCTGTTCCAACATTTCTATAGAATTGCGAACGGCGACGCACGACACGGCCCAGTTTTCCGGCCAAAGCGACGTGGGAAGCCGTCAAACGTGAGAATATTATTGGTCAATATTATCACGTTCGATGGCTTTTTGGATTCGGATTCGGATATTCTCAAGCCAAGATGGCTCCTGACATCCTGGCTGCTGCTCGTCGAGGCGATTACCGCCATTCAGCTCACCGGCACGGCCCTCGTGCCATCGGCGTGCGTGAAGCTTCCAGGAGCCCTTCCCGTTGAAGGGCGAGTGGAAATGCCAGTCGCCGCCCGGAAGCTGAACCGCGGGTCACCGCCCGATTTGAACGGGATCGTCGAGGAGGCGCCGGATGGAGGGTTGGCCGACGGCTGATGGCTATCATATCCGGATCAGCGGCGCGGGCGATTCCGCCAGTAGCCGAACTCGTCCTCATGAATCTCGACATCCAGCTCCGCTACGCGGGCTTGCAGCCTGCTCTGCACATCCGCGACCGCCTTGTTGTAGATAATCGGACCGATCTCTTCGACGAAGAATTGGAGCAGCCCCTCCGCCGCTAGATTGCCGATCTCATTATCCATCTTCTCTTCGAAATAGCGTCGAATCGACAAGACCGCTTCCTTCGCAGACTCTTTCGGTATCTCGATCGCCACCGCGCGTTCCTTTCACGCATAGAGCTTCGCTACTTCCGAGCCGATCGACGCATTGCCCTGGTCGACGCCGTTTGGCGCATCGCGCGGGAAAACGTCTGGCGCGTCGATTGGAGACCCGTCCTTGGCGGCCGGTCGCGCTGAGCGCCAGACTCAGCAATCGGCCGATTGATATCCATCCCCGTCGGCGAAGTCGGCGGCGTCTTCGTCCGTCTCCCGCTCTTCGTCGCACAGTCCCAGGATCCCGTCGAGATCGCCGTCGGTGCCCGGGCGCTGCAGCAGGCCCTCATCCTCCAGCCTTTCGATGTCGGGCAGCTCGCGCAGGCTGGCGAGGCCGAAGGCCTCCAGAAATTTCCGTGTCGTGACATAGGCGAAAGGCGCGCCAGGCTCGGGCGCGCGCAACGCCCCATCGATGAGATCGAGACGCTTCAGCCGGCCGATGACGTCGCGGATGATCTCTCGGCCGGCGAGTCGCGAGAGTTCGGCCCGGGTCGCGGGCTGCAGATAGGCGATGGCGGTCAGCGCCAGCAATTCGGTGGGCGTCAATTCGGGCGCGCCGCCGTCGCGCGGAACGCCCGAGCCCGCCACGCGGATCGCGCCGGCGAAACGCGGCCGCGTGCGAAACTGCCAGCCACCAGCGACGACGACGATGTCGTAGGGACGCCCGCGCAGCTCGTCGACGATGTCGGTGAGAAGATCGTCGAGATTGCACCCCTGCCCGACCAGCCGCGCGAGCGTCTCGCGCGGCACCGGATCGCGCGCGGAAAAAATCGCCGCCGCGACGCGGCCCATCCATTCACGCCAGCGCATCGGCTCGGGCAAGTCGGCGAGATCCGCGTCGAAAGACATATCGGGTCCGGCTTTCCGGGATCGCCTCATTGGCGGTCCTCAGAGTCCGTAGAGACGAAAAGTCGGGCGGCCCGACAATTCGCGCACGGCGCCGAGTTCGACGAGCCGATCGAACAGCCGGCGCGCGGCGCGATCTGAGAGCCGCGCAGACCGCGCCGCGCGGGCCGGCGAAACGGCGTCGTCGGCGAGCAGCAGCTCGACGACGCGGCGGGCGCCCTTGGTGCGCAGTTTCGGCGCGACCGCCAGCAGCCGATCCGCGCCGCGCGCCAGGTCGACGGCGAGCGCTGACGCGTCCCGCGCCGCCAACGCGATGGCGCCGGCCAGCGCGTCCGGCCACTCCGGATCGCTCGGCCGCGGGCGCCGGCTTGAAGCGCTGCGCAGCTCCGGGCGCAGAAGCGTCGTGGCGGCGAGCGCGACCGGCCGCTCCCACCCCAGGCGCTCGGCGAGCGCGACATCGGCCGCCCACCAGGCGAGGATTTCCGCTTCGGCGCGCCGTGTCGTCGGCAGCTCTCGCGCCAGCATGACACCCGCAGTCGCCGCGGCGGCGAGCGGCTGAGCGCAACCTGCGAGAGCGCCCTGCAACGCGCCGGCGAGCGCCAGCCACCCGAGATCGGGCGGCAATTCGAGAAGCGCGGCGGCGGCCGCGAGGGCGGCGGCATCCAACGTCGCCGGGCGACCGGCGAAGTCGCGCCACAGCCGGTGAATGCGGCCGGCCGGGCTGGTCTCACCCGCGCCGGAGGAAAGATGCTCGGCGTCGCGCAAGGCGGCTTCGTCCTCGCGCAAGCGCAACGCCGCCGCGGACGCCGCCGCGGCGCGCAACGCCAGCCGCTGGCGCAACGCGTCGGCGAAGGGCGGGGCGTTCCGCAGGACTTGATCGACGAGCGCCAGGCCGACGCCGGCGGAGAATTGCGCGCCGCCCGGTGCAAGCCGCGCCCAGCCAGGAAAAATGATATCAGATAGGGTGTTAGATGGGTTCGTCGACGCAGCAGAAGAGCGAGGGCGCGTCGATCTCCGCGGGGATTTTTCCGCGGCGACGGCGGTCGCATCGGCCGCGATGAGCGGTTCGGAGTCGAATCGGCGCATGGCGCAATCGCAACCGATGGCGGCGCTTTGTCACGCGCGTTCGTGTCGTAAGCGCCGCACCTGTCGGTTCCTTTTCGATGTCCGATAAGGTTGGTTTATCGGACATGAATGCGCGGCCCCGGATTTCCGGGCGATCGGCGTCGTTTCCGGCGCGTCCGAGCGGATCGGGGGAGCCGATGACGTTCCGGGCGTCGCTCGGGCATCGCCACCCGCTGTCGCTGCGCAGCGACAGAACCGGCCGCGCGGTCCCCAGAACGTCGAGGGGCGCCCAGAGCGTCGCTAGGGCCGGGTCGTGCCGCGATCGGCCCTCCGGTGCGCCGTTCACGATCGCGCTGATCCGACCCTGGAACGAAGGGGGCGCGTCGACGAGAGCGCCCTCCTCCTCCCGCGCCGATCGTTCGGCGAACTCCTGCTCGCAGTGACCGCAGACGAGCCGCGCGCACCCGTCACGCAGGCGAAAACCGACATGACGCGGCCCGTTGCAAGTATGGCCGTGATTCGACAACAATCCGTGATGCTCGGGGCAGGCGTAGCGCTCCGCCAGCATCCGCTCCGTTCACAGACGCTCGTCGCGCCGGGCGACGGCCAGGGTAGCGCCGCGACAGCGTCAAGCGCCGCAAGCGCGCCGGATCGACGTCGCCGGCCTGCGCCCAAGACGCGATGCGCTCTCGCGGCGGCGCCCCGTCGTCGATCGGACCGCGATGACCCGCCGCCACCGGCGCAAACGCGATCGGTTCGAGCTGAATCTTACCGGAGCTGTGGGGCGATAAAAATCCACTGGCTCGTTCGAGTGGGAGCGCCGTGTCGGATCGACATTGGATTTTCTCGCTCCATCATATAACCTGTCCCCAATTAGGAACTGATTTAGAGGCGAGCATGACCCGCACGGAAGCCGATCTCACGCCGCGCGAAGTCGCCGAGCTCGCCGGTGTACCCAAACGGGCCATCGAAAAGGCGATCGAGGAAAAAGTCCTGCCGGTTCATACCGGCAAAATTCCCGCCCTGCGCTCCGGCAAGGCGATGGGCACGCGCCGCTTCCTCGGCGTGGAGAGCGTCGCCTACGCCACGTTGGTCCGTCGACTGACCAGTGACGTCACGCTGACGATCGCAGGCAAGCGCAAATTGATAAAGGCTCTCAAGAGCCACGAGTTATCGCGCCTGAAGACCGCGCAGGTCGAAATCGCGCCATCTGTAACCGCCGATATCGGCGAACTCGCCGGTGAGGCGCTCGAGCGCACCGATCGGTATCTGAGAGCGCGCGAGACTTGGATCGACAGCGTCCCGGGCATCAAAGGAGGACTGCCTGTAATTAAAGGCACGCGCCTCACGGTGCATTCCATCGAGGCTCGCGTCGAACACGGCGACAGCATGGACGACATCGTCGCCGAAAATCCGGATCTGCCACGCGAAGCCCTCGAAGCGGCGCTCCTGTTCGCCAGATCGCATCCACTTTCCGGACGCCCCCAAAACGTCTCGCGACGGCCGGCGGCGTGATCGAATGCGATTGTTCATCGACGAGTGTCTGTCGCCGAGTTTCGCCATCGAGCTCGCCCATCTCGGCCATGATGCAATTCACCCGCTTCATGTCGGCCGACGCGGTCAGCTCGACCACACAGTAAAAGATTTCTGCATCGCCGAGGATCGTGTCATCGTCACCGAAAACATCGGCGATTTTCGCGGCCTACTCGGCCGTGAACCGATCCATCCGGGACTGATCGCCCTGCCCCAGACAAGTCGCGCGCGCGGATGGGCTCTGATCGAAGCGGCCCTCGTTTTCCTCGAAACGCGCGGCGGCGATCCGATGGACACGATGATCAATCACTGTCTCGACTTCGACGCCGACGGTCGACCCGCGCTCCGCGCCCTATCCGCCTCGGGATGACCGTCAGTGTCAGCCGAGCGGAACTGTCGAGATGCGAGGGGTGCTGAGGGGCAGGCGCAACGCACAACCGCCAAATTATCGGGCGGCTTTCCGCGCGGAACGCTCGTCTGTGCGCCTTTTCGTTTTGGCGCCTCTCGGGCTCTTCGAACCCGAATTTGCACCTCAGAGGCTCGCGAAATCGCTCGATAATGCACGTGCGCTTACAGATGGTTCAAAAAGTCTGCGATGGGCCCCGACTTGAACGATGACGGCACCCTCCCCTGCTCCGATCCGGCTGCTGCCTCATTCGCCACATGGCCATCACGCGCCGCAAGGGTTTCGTCGTCAGCGTGGGTGTGGCGCGCCGACAATTCGTTGCTCCGGTGAACGCATGACATGCCCACGCTCTCTTTTTGACAGCCGTGCAGAAGCTCTAAAATACTAGTAAAAGCATGTAATTAGCGCAGCCTGTGAGGCAGGTTCGTCGCTGGGGTAGTCTGCGATGTTAACCTGTCGTTAACCAAAAACCCGTTGCGGAGCAAAGAGAATCAGGATTAATTCCCGCTTGTAGGCGAGCTTGGCGTGGAAAAGCGTTATTTCGGGAATTGGCGCCGATGAATGTGACGACAGCTATCGACGAGACGGGCGATTTCAGCTTCTACGAGACTATTCTCCAACAAGGAGAATTGATCTCGGATAAGCTAAACATGCTCCGGTTGGAGCATTATCCGCCCGACGCCATTAAGAACCTTCGCTCCTTCTCCTTGGCGGAGACCGCATATTTTCTGGGCGTGACGTCATCTAACATCAAGAAGCTTCATCTCGAAGGCAAGGGCCCTACTCCCACCACCTCGGTGTCCGGACGTAGGAGCTACACGGCCGAGCAAATGTTAGAGTTGCGGCACTATCTCGATCGTCACGGACGGGCGGATTACAAAAAATATGTGCCGCATCGACGTGGGGGGGAACAGCTCCAGGTCATCGCCGTCGTCAATTTCAAAGGCGGCAGTGGAAAGACCACTACGGCGGCTCATCTGGCCCAGCACCTCGCTCTCACCGGCCATCGCGTGCTCGCAATTGACCTCGATCCACAGGCCTCCCTATCTGCGCTTCACGGTATTCAGCCAGAGCTCGATCGTAATCCTTCACTCTACGAGGCCCTACGTTACGATGGCTCGAAGAAGCCAATTTCCGAGGTCGTTCGGCGTACCAATTTCCCTGGGCTCGACATCGTTCCTGCGAATTTAGAACTGCAGGAATACGAATATGAAACGCCTCTCGCCGCTTCGGACAAATCGTCGGCAGAGGGGCGGATGTTCTTCACTCGGATCACCGACGCTTTGAAGGAGCTCGATCACGATTATGACGTCGTGGTGATCGATTGCCCTCCGCAGCTCGGCTATCTCACCTTGACCGCTTTGGCGGCTTCCACCGCCGTTCTCATCACCATCCATCCTCAGATGCTGGACGTGATGTCGATGAGCCAATTCTTGCTGATGCTAGGCGGCGTTCTTCAGTCGATCAGCGGAGCCGGAGCTGAGGTTCGCCTCAAATGGTTTCGCTATCTCGTAACACGCTATGAGCCGACCGATGGCCCGCAGGCTCAAATGGTTGGCTTCATGCAATCTTTGTTTCCTAAGCAGATGCTCAAAAACCCGATGGTGAAATCGACCGCTATTTCGGACGCGGGGATCACCAATCAGACGCTGTACGAGGTCGAGCGCGCCCAATTCACGCGCGCAACGTATGACCGCGCATTGGAGGCGTTGAATGCAGTCAATGAGGAGATCACGGCTCTCGTCCATCAAGCGTGGGGACGGAAATGATCGTCATTTTGACAGCCGTGCAGAATTGCCGAACCGCTAAATTCCTCAAGAGATTAGCGCAAGGGAGAGGAGCCTGATATGGCCCGTAAGAACCTCTTGGCGACTATCACGGGGACGGAGACGTCAAAGGCCGATGTTGCCGCGCGGCATGATTATGCGCTTCGCGGAGCGTCTCGCTCGATGATGCTTTCGATCGATGAGATGGCCGAGAACGCGAAGAAAATGCTGGCGGGGGAGACAGTCGTCGAACTTGATGTCTCAGTTCTGGATCGCTCTTTTGTCGCGGATCGCATCGAAGACGATGATACGGATTTCGCCGATCTACGCGAGGCGATCAGGGAGCACGGACAATCGACGCCGATTCTTGTGAGACCCCATCCGCAGAGCAAGGGTCGCTTCATGATCGTGTTTGGCCACCGTCGCGCGCGCGTCGCTAAAGAGCTGGGTATTCCTGTTCGCGCGGTGATCAAGAACCTAGAGGATATTGCGCATATCATAGCGCAAGGTCAGGAGAACACGGCCCGAGCAAATTTGTCTTTCATTGAAAAGGCGCTGTTCGCCAAGAAGCTCCTCGACATGGGGCAGCGGAAGGAGACCATCAAATCCGCACTGACAATCGACGACAGCTTGCTGTCGAGGATGCTTTCTGTGGCGGAGACGGTTCCGGTGCCCGTGATCGAAGCAATCGGCGCGGCCAAAGCCATTGGCCGTGACCGGTGGGAAGAACTCAAGAAGCAGGTGAAGTCGCCGAAGGCCGCGGAGGCGGCGATTGTCGTCGTGGCGTCAGACGAATTCCGTTCCAAAGGCGCAATGGAGCGGTTCAATTTTTTGCTCGCACAACTGCAGGCGCTCGGACGCAAGCCACGGAAGTCTGCGCGCGGGAGGATCGACCCGGCATGCTGGGAATCTGAAAGCAAGGCCGTGTCTGCAAGCTACCGGAATAACGGAAGCAGCTTCAGCCTCTCGCTCAAATCGAAAGAAGCGAGTGAGTTCGGCCGATATATCTCGTCTAATCTCGACGCACTCTACCGGGCGTTCAAGGAGACGAAGATCACAAGTGAAGCAGGAGATTGACCCCGCAAAAGAAAAAAGCCCCCGAACGTCGCCGCCCGGAAGCCTTTCTCTGATTTAAGCACTCCGAGAATCACACTTCCGCGAATCGCTGTCAAGCATTTTGGCGCCCATATCGGCGAGCGGATTTCTTTTGCCTGAACGAGGCAAAGGATCATGCAGACACGTCCAACGACGCCCTTCGGGCGGCGGCCGTTGTCGCTCGCCATGATGGCGAGCCAGACCGCGACCGAAAATTTCGCCGCAAAGCAGGGCGCGTCCGAAACCGTCGTGCACAAATGGCGGCTGTTTCGCGCGCTCACCGAAGCCAAGGAGCCGCTCGGCGTCACCGAGCGCGCGCTATCCGTATTGCACGCGCTGCTGAGCTTTCACCAGGAGACAGCGCTCAGTCTGCCGGAGATCGATTCGATGTCCGCCGAGGCGGGCTCGGCCGGCGCCGGCATCGTCGTGTTTCCCTCGAACAAGGAACTCTCGATCCGCGCTCATGGCATGGCGCCGGCGACGCTGCGGCGGCATCTCGCCTGCCTCGTCGACGCCGGACTGATCATCCGCCGTGATTCTCCGAACGGCAAACGCTTCGCCCGGAAAGGGCAGGGGGGAGCCATAGAGGACGCTTTCGGCTTCGACCTCGCGCCGCTCGTCGCGCGCGCTGAAGAAATCGAGAATCTCGCCGAGGAGGTGCGGGCCGAGAACCGGGCGATCGCGCTGCTGCGAGAAAAAATCACGCTCACCCGACGCGACATCGTCAAAATGATCGAGACGGGATTGGGGGAGAGCGTTTCCGGCGACTGGGACGGCGCGCATCAGCGCTATGCGGCGCTCTCGGGGCGCTATGGGCGGGGACTTTCCCGCGCCGATCTGGAGGCTCTGGCCGGCGAGCTGGCGGAGCTGGCCGCCGAAATCCACAAGCTACTAGAAATTCACATAAAAGCTCAGAAAATGAGCGGCAATGAGTCTCAAACTGAGCGTCACATACAGAATCAAACCACAAACATTTCTGATCTTGAACCTAGCCTTCAAGAAGGCAGGGCCGATCCATCGCAGCCAAATCTCGAAGAGGGCAGGGAGCCGATCGTTCGAGCGCCAGAAACCTCCCCGGATGGCTCTCGGACTATCGATCCCAAGCCAGCGTTTCGAGCCTATCCGCTCGGCATGGTGCTGGAGGCCTGTCCAGATATCGTCGATTACGGTCCGGGTGGCGAGATTTCCTCATGGCGAGACTTGGCTGCAGCCGCAGCGACGGTGCGCTCGGCGCTTGGCGTTTCGCCAGACGCCTGGTCGCAGGCGTTGGACGTCTTGGGCGAGCAGAATGCTTCGATCGTCATCGCCGCGATCCTGCAACGCGGCGATGAAATCAAGAGCGCTGGCGGTTATCTCCGCGTTCTGACTGAAAAGGCGAGGGCCGGGGAGTTCTCGCTCGGGCCGGTGCTGATGGCCCTGTTGCGCGGCAAGGCTGGGAAGGCGGCGCGAGAGCGCAAGAGAACGGGGTGACGCGAGGTGTGTTTTCGGACGCGCCTCGGCAATCCGCTCGATCACAGTGTTTCGGCGCTGAGCAGCCGGAGCTTTTCGGCGCGGTCGAGCAGGCTTTTGACGGAGGAGGGCGCCCAGCGCGTTCCGCCACGCGGCGTACGCTCATACATGGCTTCGAGCTGCGCGCCGATTTGCGCGAGCGTCAGATCGGGATTGGCCCGTTTGATCCCGGCGACGAGCGTGACGAGGCGCTCACTGCTGACCTTGCGGCTGGCGGCCTGATGAAGGAGGCGGGGCTCGATCAAACCCTCGGCGACGAAACATTTGACCGCGCGCTTCAGGCGCTCGACGGTCCATTGGGGCAGGGGAGCGCCGCTGACGCCATCACGCTTGGCGTTGAGCACGCGCACGACATCCTGCCAGCGGTGATCCGGGCGCATTTGCCGGACGACCGGCAGCCAATGTTCGGCCGTTCGATTGACGCGCTCGAAATAGTTCGCCGCCTTGGCGTCGACGATGCGCTGGATGGCGTCGGGGTCTCCGGCGCGGAGCTTCGGATTGCCGCCGATGCGGCCGCGCTTCTTGGCGGCGCGCAGGCCGTCCTTGGTGCGCTCCCGGATCAAAGCGCGCTCCAACTCGGCCACGGCGCCGAGAACCTGCAAGGCGAACCGGCCTTGCGGGGTCGTCGTGTCGATGGGATCGGCGAGCGATTTGAAATGCGCGCCTTTGGCGTCGAGCTCGGCGATCACGGACAAGAGATGCGAAAGCGAGCGGGCCAAGCGGTCGAGCCGCGCGACGACCAGCACGTCGCCGCGGCGCACGCGCGAAAGGGCCTTGGCCAGTTCCGGCCGCGAGGCTTTCGCTCCCGACATATGCTCGCGAAAAATCTCGACGCAGCCGGCCGCCTTCAGCACATCGGTCTGGGCGTCCGTGACCTGATCCTCGGTCGAGACGCGGGCGTAGCCGATCAGGGGCATTCGCCCTGGTCTCCTTCCGACGAAATCAGCAACGGACTATTTGCGAGCCGCGCGATAAGCTTCAGGAATCTCGTCGTCCGCAACCGGCGGAACGCCGCCCTCGCGGCGCATGATCTGGTCGAAGGCGCTCCAATCGGTCCGGCCTTTCTTTTCCGCGAAATAGCGAGCCGTCCGTAACGCCGAAACCTTTTCGGCCACCGCCGAAGCAACGAATTGGTTGAGGCTCGTGCCATCCTCGGCGGCAATCTTTTCGGCTTCCGCCTTCATCGAAGCGGGGAGCCGAAGAGCATAAGCGGCAGTTTTGGTTTTCATTGCACTATCCTCATCAGCGTATCTCTCGGCGTCAGAACGTCGATCCCAAAGCGCTCTCGCACAAGTCCGAAGTCCCGCAAATTGAACGTAACGATTGTCGTGGCCCGCCCATTCACAGCCGCCTCGAGCACCAACTCGTCGCCCGGATCTCGCAATTGCGGCCGCCAAAGGAACCAAATTTCGACCGGTTCGATCAGATCGATGATCGCGTCGAGAAACTGACCGACCTCTTTCGTCGACAGGCCGGCCGCTTTGCGGTGTTCGTCGCGCAGACACACGGCCTCATATTCGATTGCGAGGGCGGCGCTGGCCAAGAGATGGACCTGTCCTCGACGCGCAAGCTCGAGAAGCTCGGCAGAGGCTCCGCTTGGGCTTCGGAGTGCTGCGATCAGGGCGTTCGTATCCAGAACCAATCTCATTGCCGCAAACATATCATATCGCCTGTGATGTTATCAATGGGCTCTTAAAATCGAAATTACGATTTCGATTAATATCAATAATCGGTCATTTGAAAACGCATCCGAAGGCCGAAGTTCGCCGCCTCGACATGGGCGACGAGCGGGGAAACGCAGGAAAATAGCCCTTTTCGTCGATTTGTGAGCCGAAAGCTCGTCTCCGGAGCCGTTCTGAGGCTCGCTTCCGGCGGCCGCGGCGACGCGTTTCGATCCGGGCAGCGAAAGAGAAAATAGCATCTTCTATCACTCAAGTTATATTCGATATCCCTTGATATAAATCTTGATTCGCGCGGAATTAAAATGGGGTTAGATCTTCCCAGTTCGGTTTCATTCGAGCGCCTGCAAACGCCCTTCGAGAGCGCGTCGGACGCTCTCGCGCGCTTCGACGAGCGGCTTCGTTCCAGTCACGTCGCCGAGGCGTTCGTACTTCGCGCGCATTTCCACGACGCCTGCGCGGCCTTGTGGCGCGCGGGCGAATTCGTGCAGCTCGAAGACTTGGTGCTCCATGACGCCGGGATGGACGTGCGCACGCCGACGCACGAACTCGTGCGGGCCCACGCCGTTCTGCTCGCGCGCCGTCGCATAGCTGATCGCGAACCGGCGTGGGCGTTGACGACCGAGGGCCTTGCCGGTCTGCGCGGCGCATGGAGACCGAACGGCGCGGCGTGTGAGTCGACGACCGGCTGCCGTGCAATGCGCGATGACGCGGCGGGTGGGGAGCTGGATGAGGAGGACGGCGAGACGATCCACACAGGAGAATTCGACGAAATCGACGAGTTGCTGGCGCGAACGTCACGCGTGATAGAGCGAAGCGAGCCGGCGCCTCTGAAGCGGGACGACTCTGGTTTGGTTTATGATGAAGATTGGGACGAGGAGGACAACATCAAGAACGCCAGATGGCGCGCCGCTCTCAATATCCGAGCTGCCCTCGAAATGGCAGGGGCTCGTTAAGAACTGCACAGCCCTGGATGGCTGCCACCAACGAGGCGGACAAGAAGAAGCAAAAGGAAGGCACCTCTGACGATCAGCGCACTGAGAACCGGACAATGGGACGGAAGCATATTGTGCCTTATGGCCTCTATCGCGCGCATGGCTTTGTGTCTGCGAAACTCGCCGAGCGCACCGGTTTCTCGGAAACGGACATCGCTTTCCTTTGGGAGGCATTACGAAACATGTTCGAGCACGATCGCTCTGCCGCCCGAGGCGAAATGGCGACCCGAAAGCTTATCGCCTTCGAGCATGACAACGCCCTGGGCCGGGCACCTGCGCATGACCTGTTTGCCCTCGTGGTCGTGCAGCGCAAAAATGGCATTGAGGCCTATGACATCTGCGACAACAGGGGCGATAATCTGCCGCCCGCCCGTCGCTTTGCCGACTATCGCGTGACAATAAACCGGGATAGTGTACCTGATGGCGTGATTATACACGAATTGCTATGATCCAGATGAAATGTATCCGTACCCTTTGGGCGGCTTTTCCAAAATCGAGGGAAAAGCGAATGAACTGATGGGGTGGATGCCCCCTTCGACCGGCGTCGTATGATGTCGTAGGGCGCTGTCTTGGCGATCGATTTGGCAAAGCGCAGCTTTCACGTCTGCGGAACAGTTCGCGGCGGGGCGGTTCTATTCAATCGCACAGTTTCGCGTTCGAAGCTCGAGCAGCTCTTGCGCGGGCAGACGCCCTGCATCGTCGCGATGGAAGCCTGCGCCACGAGCCATTATTGGGGTCGCGTAGCGCAAGGCTTCGGCCATGAGGTCCGCCTCATTCCTGCAATTTACGTGAAGTCGGTTCAGGCGTCAAATAATGAGCGTTGAACGGTCCTGGCCGGTGGGGCACGACCGTTTCGGAGGGTTTGCCGATCCGCCACTTAGCGACCATTGGCGGCCGCATAGCCTATGTGCTAATGCACGTCGCTTCTTGTCCGCTTAAGGGGTAGAGCATGGGTCTTCGAATTCTTTATAAGTCCATCCACGAAGTCCTCGAATTCGACGATCTTCGTATGTTCACGTCCAGAGGGCATCAAGTATTCAGTATTGGGTGGTACCATTCGAAATATAACTCGACGGATTTCAGGGTTGGTAGAGACGAGTTCTATCAACAGGATCTAATTGACGCATGGATAGCATCGGCTGGAATGAGCAAAGAGTTCGTCGATTTGTTCGATGTTGTGATCGTGAACCACGATACGTCATGGGTTGTGCAGAATAACGAATTCCTGCGCGGCAAGCCCGTTATCTATCGCACGATTGGCCAGAGCAATAAAGAACTAGAACGGCTATTGAAAGAAATTGAAAACAACGTCTGTATCGTTAGATATAGCGAAAAAGAGTGTGGCCTTTCTGGGTTCGCAAAGACTGATGCAGTAATATATTTTGCTAAGGATATTGAGAGTTATCCTCAATGGGTAGGAGGCGGTAAGCCGCTGACGTTCCACAATAATTATCTGGATCGAGATTGGGCGTCTGTTCCTTCTCTTCGGACGTATATAAATGTCACTTCTGGACATGACGCCAGATTGTTCGGTTTTCGAAATGAAGGAATCCAGAACTGGGGCGGATTGATTTCGGCTGACGCGATGATGGACGAATTTCAAAACTGCTCATGCTATTTGTTCGTGTGGACGTTAGGTCCCTCATACACGCTGAATTTGATGGAGGCGATGCTTGTCGGGGCTCCGATAATCGCGCCTTCGGTATCGATGATCGAAGCCGAGCTACAGGAGCGTGCTGATGGGTGGCATCGAGAGCGCTACGAGGTCGCGTGTTTTCTGTCCGACAAGCACGCTCTCATATACGACACCCCGAAGCAGGCCGCCGAGTTCATCGCGCAAGCCAACGAGCGCGATGATGAAGTAATTGCGATGGCCGAACGCATTCGGGAAAGAGCGCGCTCACTGTTCGATATGCGCATCATTGGGGCGCAATGGGATGATTTATTTTCACGGATCATTCCATGACTCGATTCCCCTCCGTGCCAACGATGTTGAGACAAACACCCCGCGGGAGTTTACCCTTGAGGGCCGAGGTCGAAACATCCCATGGTTATGCGCCCTATCACTGATGGAAAGACTCTTGCGGCGTCTGGCGCCGAAGCTGAGGAAGGCGGGAGGCCGACGATTGTTTCGGCGCCAGACGCCGCGTCGCCGGAACTCGTCCTTCGCCCGCGTCGGCGCACGTTTACGGCCAAAGACAAATTGCGCATCCTCGATGAAGCGGATCGCGCGGCTGGGGTTCCTGGAGGCATCGGGGCGATCATACGCCGCGAGGGGCTCTATTCATCGGCCCTGACGGACTGGCGTCGCCAACGCGCCGCCGGGGCCTTTGAAGCGCTGAGCCCTGTCAAGCGCGGCCCCAAGGTCGTAGAGCCCAATCCGTTGGCGGCCGAACATGCGCAATTGCAGCGCGAGAACAGGCTCCTGACAAAACGCCTGGAGCGCGCCGAGGCGATCATCGAAATCCAAAAACGTATGGCCCGCCCCGTCTGCAAGCAGTTTTATCGAGAGCGCCTTCTGATGGGTCTGCGTCAACGTATCCGGCCTCGGGGCGAGCCCCCGGCCAAGATGGAGATACGCGCGTTCCGGTCCTCATAAAAGTCTCGGCGTCGAACGCCGTTTTTTGAACCAGGTTTCCAGAACGCCGTTCGACTATCAGTCAGGCCATCTTTCGATCCACCACCCGCAAACATCGTCGGACGATCAGCAGCACATGCGCCGAACGACCAGTCTCACGCCGCCAGGATCGCCTCCTTGTCGGCAAATGTTTCTCCACGCCGCAGCACCGCCCAGGAGATCCGCGCCAGCTTGTTGGCAAAGGCGACGACCGCGACATTCTGATGCACGCGGGCGAGCAGCGTCGTCAGCCACCGCCCGAGCGACGTGTCGCGTTTGGCGACATGGGGGAGCGCCGCCCGCGCGCCATGGATGAGTTGCCTGCGCAAATATCGGTTGCCCCGCTTGCTGATCCCGAGCAGTTTCGGCTTGCCCCCCGTCGTCGCCTGACGGGGGACCAGGCCGAGCCAGGCCGCAAGATCGCGACCATGCTCGAACGTCTCGGCCTTTCCGATCGCCGCCAACAAGGCCGAAGCGATCAGGGCGCCGACGCCCGGTATTGTCGCCAGTCGCCGGGCGTCCTCGTTCTCTTTGGCGAAAGCCGTGAACTCCGCGTCGAAGGCGGCGATGCGCTTGTCCAGCTCGCGCCATTGCGTGCGAGCGTCGTCGACGAGCCTGTACATCCGGTCGCTCAAAGTGTGTCGGCCCCCTTCGTCCAGCATGACGGCGAGATAATCCGCGAGATGACGTTTACCCTTGGGAACGACGATTCCGCGCTCCAGAAGGATCGCCCGCAGTTGGTTGATCAGCGCCGTCCGTTCGCCGACCAGTCGGTCGCGAGACCGATGCAACGTCTGGATGTCGAGCTGATCCTGCGTTTTCAGTTCCACAAAGCGCATGGTCGGCCGCGTCGCCGCCTCGGCGATCCCTTCAGCGTCGCGATCGTCGTTCTTCTGCGCTTTCACATAGGGGCGAACATATTCGGGCGACATCAGCCGAACCTCGTGGCCATGAGCCGCGAAGACCCGCCCCAGATGATGAGCGCCGCAGCACGCTTCCATCGCGACGACACAGGCCGGCAGCTTCGCTGCCAAGCCGATCAGCGTCTCCCGCGTCGCCCGCCGCCGCATGACCACCGTCCCGGCCGCGTCGAAGCCAACGAGACTGCAAATATTCTTGCCGATGTCGATCCCGAGCACGGAAACCTTCGTCTTCATGACCAATCCCTCCGTTCTATCGCCGGCGAGCCTACTACGCCGGAAGGAGGGGCGGGCCATTCCATAACGTATGGCCCGCCCCGTCTGCAAGCAGTTTTATCGAGAGCGCCTTCTGATGGGTCTGCGTCAACGTATCCGGCCTCGGGGCGAGCCCCCGGCCAAGATGGAGATACGCGCGTTCCGGTCCTCATAAAAGTCTCGGCGTCGAACGCCGTTTTTTGAACCAGGTTTCCAGAACGCCGTTCGACTATCAGTCAGGCCATCTTTCGATCCACCACCCGCAACGTATGGCCCGCCCCGTCTGCAAGCAGTTTTATCGAGAGCGCCTTCTGATGGGTCTGCGTCAACGTATCCGGCCTCGGGGCGAGCCCCCGGCCAAGATGGAGATACGCGCGTTCCGGTCCTCATAAAAGTCTCGGCGTCGAACGCCGTTTTTTGAACCAGGTTTCCAGAACGCCGTTCGACTATCAGTCAGGCCATCTTTCGATCCACCACCCGCAAACATCGTCGGACGATCAGCAGCACATGCGCCGAACGACCAGTCTCACGCCGCCAGGATCGCCTCCTTGTCGGCAAATGTTTCTCCACGCCGCAGCACCGCCCAGGAGATCCGCGCCAGCTTGTTGGCAAAGGCGACGACCGCGACATTCTGATGCACGCGGGCGAGCAGCGTCGTCAGCCACCGCCCGAGCGACGTGTCGCGTTTGGCGACATGGGGGAGCGCCGCCCGCGCGCCATGGATGAGTTGCCTGCGCAAATATCGGTTGCCCCGCTTGCTGATCCCGAGCAGTTTCGGCTTGCCCCCCGTCGTCGCCTGACGGGGGACCAGGCCGAGCCAGGCCGCAAGATCGCGACCATGCTCGAACGTCTCGGCCTTTCCGATCGCCGCCAACAAGGCCGAAGCGATCAGGGCGCCGACGCCCGGTATTGTCGCCAGTCGCCGGGCGTCCTCGTTCTCTTTGGCGAAAGCCGTGAACTCCGCGTCGAAGGCGGCGATGCGCTTGTCCAGCTCGCGCCATTGCGTGCGAGCGTCGTCGACGAGCCTGTACATCCGGTCGCTCAAAGTGTGTCGGCCCCCTTCGTCCAGCATGACGGCGAGATAATCCGCGAGATGACGTTTACCCTTGGGAACGACGATTCCGCGCTCCAGAAGGATCGCCCGCAGTTGGTTGATCAGCGCCGTCCGTTCGCCGACCAGTCGGTCGCGAGACCGATGCAACGTCTGGATGTCGAGCTGATCCTGCGTTTTCAGTTCCACAAAGCGCATGGTCGGCCGCGTCGCCGCCTCGGCGATCCCTTCAGCGTCGCGATCGTCGTTCTTCTGCGCTTTCACATAGGGGCGAACATATTCGGGCGACATCAGCCGAACCTCGTGGCCATGAGCCGCGAAGACCCGCCCCAGATGATGAGCGCCGCAGCACGCTTCCATCGCGACGACACAGGCCGGCAGCTTCGCTGCCAAGCCGATCAGCGTCTCCCGCGTCGCCCGCCGCCGCATGACCACCGTCCCGGCCGCGTCGAAGCCAACGAGACTGCAAATATTCTTGCCGATGTCGATCCCGAGCACGGAAACCTTCGTCTTCATGACCAATCCCTCCGTTCTATCGCCGGCGAGCCTACTACGCCGGAAGGAGGGGCGGGCCATTCCATAAAAGTTGCTCTGTTGCTGGGGCTCCCGATCGTGAACGACGAGGACTCCTGATGGACGCCGTAGCGGCGCTGGCGCCACGCAGTGGCCTGATCGCTGCGGCCTGCGCAGCGCTGGGCCTTTCGCGCGCCAGCCTGCACCGCCGCGAGGCTGCGCGTAAACAGCCGCCGGCCGTCGCGAGGGCGCGTCCGAAACCTCTGCGCGCGCTGACCGACACCGAGCGACAGCATATTCTCGAGATGCTGCGCGGGCCGCGCTTCGTCGATCTCGCGCCCGCCGAAATCTACGCCTGCCTGCTCGACGAGGGCGTCTATCTGTGCTCGATCCGAACCATGTATCGCATCCTCGCCGAGCACGGCGAGGTCCGCGAGCGACGGCGGCAATTGCGCCATCCCGCCTATCAAAAGCCCGAGCTTCTGGCGACCGGACCCAATCAGGTCTGGTCCTGGGACATTAGTGTGCCGCAGCAAGCGGCGTGAGAGATGAGGGTAGGTCCCTCGCCATCGGCTTGCAGGAGCAGGTGGCAAACCACCGTGAGCGGCGTGGGTCAAAAGCCCAGGTCGTGAGCGTCACGGAAAAGGCGCCACGAGGCGTCAGGTGTGGAACAGGAAGGCGAACACAAGTGAACTGCCGTTCAAGTGTCGAAAGTGATCAGATGACATCGAAAGCGGGGAGTGATGTTGCTCCGCGATCAGTCTGGACGATACCTGCTTACGGTCCAGACGGTGTCCGGCATAGAGGCAGCGCCAGCCTGTTTCGGGCTCTCACGTTGAACTGCGGGAACCTTCGACGGCGATGGAAAGCGAAAGGCGCAAGCCCGCAAGGCGAGGCCGATAGTAGCGATGCGCCGTCAAGGGACGGAGCCGCCTGTAGTAGCGATGAAGCCGCTGTAATGGCGGCGGAGCAAAGGGGCGGCGTCATCCAGGGCCAAGGTGTGGCCAACCGTGTGAGCGGGAGGAGCCACGCATGAAGCCCAAGTCATTCGACATTCCCAAGGCTCTCGTATGGGAGGCGTATCAACGTGTGAAAGACAAGGGCGGAGCCCCTGGGGTCGACCACGAGACGATCGAAAAGTTCGAGGAACGCTTGGGCGACAAGCTGTTCAAGCTTTGGAATAGAATGTGCTCCGGCAGCTATTTTCCGCCGCCGGTCAGAGCCGTTCCGATTCCGAAGAAGACAGGCGGCGTTCGCGTGCTGGGCGTGCCGACGATAGCCGATCGGGTGGCGCAGACGGTCGTGAAGCTGTGGCTCGAGCCACAGCTCGATCCTCTGTTCCATGCCGATTCCTACGGCTATCGACCGGAGCGGTCGGCACATGACGCGATCGCCATCGCCCGACGCCGGTGTTGGGATTATGATTGGGTTGTCGAGTTTGACATCAAAGGTCTGTTCGACAACATCGATCACGAACTCCTGATGCGGGCGTTGCGGAAGCACTGCCAGACGCCTTGGATCTTGTTGTATGTGGAACGCTGGCTGAAAGCGCCGATGCAGACCACGGATGGCGAGATCCGAGCGCGAGATAAAGGCACGCCGCAAGGCGGAGTCGTTTCGCCGCTGTTGGCGAACTTGTTCCTGCACTATGCCTTCGACCAATGGGTGGATCGCCATCTGCGGAGCGTTCGGTTTTGCCGATACGCCGACGATGCGATTATTCATTGCAAGAGCCGAGCGCAGGCGCAGTTCGTCCTGCAACGGATCGATGAACGCTTCCGTGAATGCGGACTCGAACTGCATCCGAGCAAGACGCATATCGTGTATTGCAAGGATATCAATCGTCGACAGGATCACCCCTCGATAGAGTTCACCTTTCTCGGTTATACGTTCCGGCCGCGCAAAGCGGTGGACAAATATGGCCGGGTCTATGTGAACTTTTCCCCGGCAGTCAGCCGCGCGGCGTGCAAGGCCATGCGGCAGACGATTCGGGGTTGGCATCTGCAATTGAAGTGCGACAAAGGACTGGCCGATCTTTCGGCCATGTTCGATCCGATCCTCACGGGGTGGCAGCAATATTATGGCCGCTTTCATGGGTCGGCGATGTCGACGATCTGGAAACATGTCAACGCCTATCTGACGCGTTGGCTGATGCGCAAATACAAAAGCCTCGCTCGACATAAGATGCGAGCGAGGCGCGCCCTCGGGCGATTGGCGCAACAGTTCCCGCGCGCCTTCGTCCATTGGAGATTGGGATTTGTTCCAGCGGCCGGATGATGGGAGCCGGATGATTCGAGAGGATCCTGTCCGGTTCTGCGAGGGGCCGAGGGTGGAACTCCCTCGGCCTACTCACCCGAAGCTGATGGGGCCGGTCAAATGGACCTACTTCTACCTCTATGTGATCCTCGATATCTTCAGCCGTCGCGTCGTCGGCTGGCACATCGCCGACGCGGAAACCGCCGCGCTGTTCAAACCTCTGTTCAACGACGCTGTCGAAAAGCACGGCGTGGAGCCCGGCCAGCTCACTCTGCATGCCGATCGCGGCGGACCGATGAAAGCCAAGGCCACCGCCCTGCTGCTCGCCGATCTCGGCGTCACCAAATCGCATAGCCGACCCTATACATCGAACGACAATCCATTCTCCGAAAGCTGCTTCAAGACACTGAAATACCAGCCGCAGTTCCCAAAGCGCTTCGGCTGCGTCGAGGATGCGAAGACATTCGTTCGCCACTTCTTCACTTGGTACAATCGCGACCATCACCACGCTGGCATCGGATTGATGACTCCGAATCAGGTTCATTTCGGCCAAGCCGAAGAAATCTATGACGCCCGCCAGAAAATCCTCGATCGCGCCTTCGAGGCCAATCCCGAACGTTTCGTCAGAATACCGCCGAGCCCACCCCGAAAGCCAACCGCCGCCTGGATCAATCAGGGCCGTTCAGTTCTCTATACTTTATAGCGGACGGGCGATTCCCGTCGCGACGGATGTGTGAATCTATAGGCGACAACCCGAATCGGAGGTTGTCGCATGCAGGTGTCGCTTCTGGAGATTTTGCGGGACATTCCGGATCATCGTCGCCGAGAAGGCAAGCGGTTCGATCTTTCGACGGTGCTGCTCTACGCGATCATCGCCATGGTCGGCGGCGCCAATTCTTATCGGCAGATGCATGAGTTCATTCGCGCGCATCGTCTGCGATTGAACGACGCCTTCGGCCTGAAGCTGCCCTACACGCCATCCTACACCGGTCTGCGGCTGATCCTGCAAGGCGTCGATCCGGCAGCGTTGGAGGCGGCGTTTCGACGTCATGCCGCGAGCATGCCGGCGCCGCCCGCCGTGCAGGGGCTGACGGCGATCGCCGTCGACGGGAAGACTCTGCGCGGCAGCTTCGATGCGTTCAGCGACCGGAAGGCCGCGCACATGATGTCGGCGCTGCGACACGCCGATCGGATCGTGCTCGCGCATGTGATGGTCGCCGAAAAGAGCAATGAGATTCCCACCGCTCCGGAGCTGATCGAAGCGCTGGGATTGAAGCGCTGCCTGTTCACGCTCGACGCAGAACACTGCCAAAAAAACTGTTCGAACGCGTGATCGCGTCCGGCAATCACCTGCTGACGCAGGTGAAGGACAATCAACCGGGCCTGCGTCGCCGGCTCGAACTCGGCGCGGCGGGCCGCAAGCCGAGCGGCTCTGCGACGAGCCAGTCGAAAGGCCGCAACCGCTGGGAGACGCGAAAGCTTTCTGTCTTTCCAGCGAAGGCGTGGTTCCGCCATACGGCGTGGGAGCCGCTCATAAAGACCGTGCTGCGGCTGGAGCGCACAATCTACCGCCGCGATCCGGCGACCGGTCTTTTGAAGCAGACGATCGAGACCGTCTATTGGGTGTCCTCGGCGACCGGCCCGACGCCCGAGCGTTGGAACGAATGGATCAGAGGCCATTGGCGCATCGAGAACGGCAGCCACTATGTGCGCGACGTGGCGTTCGCGGAGGACGCTTCGCGCATTCGCAAGAACCCGGACATCGTCGCGCGGCTCCGCTCCTTCGCCTATAATCTCCTGCGCGCCGATGGTTGCGACAACATCAAGAACGCCAGATGGCGCGCCGCTCTCAATATCCGAGCTGCCCTCGAAATGGCAGGGGCTCGTTAAGAACTGCACAGCCCTGCTGGATCAATCCACCGCTCAAAACACAAGAACTCCAAGCTTAAATTCCAAATCCCGCTGTCTCAAAATCGTTGACACGCTCCGCGGCTTGCCGGCCGCGGCGCTGCGCGCCTTCAACGTCTCGAGCAGCGCCGCCAGAGCCGGCCCGTTCGGCTCGACCGTATATTTCGTGTGCTTGCGCGAGCCCGGGACTTGGACCGCGAAAACCCATTTCTTCGAGCTCAGCTCCAATGCTCCGATCAGCGTGTTATCGTAATCCAGAGCGGCGGCCACAGGCGCTTGATCCACAAACGGGCGCATCTTCGGGGTTCCTTTCGGTTCGAACGACAAACCGAAGCCTACCCCGTCTCGGCCGTCGCTCGCCCCCATAAGGTCTGTTGACCTGCGTCAGCCCTATTGCGATATCCCCCTCTTCGGGCGTATCTAGACGAACATCCACGGCGGTTCCACTCACGCCCGGAGTTAACGCTATAGGGGTCAAGAGAGCCACAAACACGCAACGGATCAGATCGATAAAGAGGCGCGATGTGCGTATTCAGGTTATGGGATGGTACGGTCGAAGGAATAGCGGCGACGAGGCGTTCAAACTCGTGCTTAGAGCCCTATTGCCTGAACATTCAATAAACTGGTCGCACGGCAATCTGCCGAATAATTATGCCTCAGGCGACGTAATCGTTCTCGGCGCGGGTGACGTGCTGAGACCGTATTACCTTGAGCACTTACCATCAGACGCACGTTTTTTCGTCTACGGTGCAGGATTAGATGGCGACGAAGATGTAAGCTACGCTGCATCTCTGAAGGATAGAATTATTGGCGCCTGGTTTCGTAACCGCAGCGACGTAGACACGTTGCGCAAGCGCGGTCTCGACGTTAATTACACACCTGACATTGTTTTCCAGCTGGGAGACCAGCTCCGGCGGCAAGCATTCGCTCCCGAGCAAGGAACGAAGAAAGTAACGGTTTGCCCTTCGGCAAACCTCGATCAGCACGCGCTACTAACCAACGACGCTGCGCTGTCCATGTATTCTAATTTTTTTAAATTACAGCTAGCGTCAATTATTGATATCTTGCTAAAACGCGGCTACGAGGTAGTGCTCGTTCCGATGTCATTCGACTACAATGATTACGACCTAGGTTATTGCTGCCAGCTATATTCGGCAATCAAGGGGGATCGCTCACGTGTGAGAATAATTGAAGCGGAGCCTTCAATGTCGGCTATAGCAGGCGTGATTGGATCAAGCGAGTTTACAATCACAACGAAGTTTCACGGAATGATATATTCCGTCATGATGGGGCGGCCGTTCATTAGCATTGGTATGGGAATGAAAAACGAGCGCTTTTGCGTCGAGAACGGGTTATCATCCCTGCATGTCCCGAGGTTTAGCTTGCACGCATCTTCTTTCCTGAATGCATTGGATGCGGCGCTCTCCTCCGATGCTTCCCAAAGGATTCAATCTGTTGCGCAGCGATTAGAGGCGGAGGCGAGCCAGGCAGGACAGAGCTTTCGGCACTTTTTGGTGACACACAGCGGACAGCAATGATGATTGAGTGCATGCAACGCGACTTTCATAAGTCACTCAAAGCTACAGCCAGCAGCGTGGCGATGCGGATTGAATTTACGCAGCTTGAAACCGTGCTCGATCGGCATGAATACATTACCAGAGACGACGTTGTCGAAGTCGCACTCGGCAAAACAATTACGCTTTTACAAAAAGGCTCGATGAAACGGTGCGTGCTGATCGATGACCCTTTTGCCGAAGGCGTGGAACATCCCGGTGCCGTCCGCTTGTTCGACGCCATCGTGGAGTGTGACGACATCATCGCAGTCGGTGTCGATGCTCTGACAGCTTCACAAACTTATTTTCCGCGCATTCCTGCGCGACATTTCGAACGCCCGCCGATTGCGAAGTTCCAAGCGCGGGCATCGGCGAAAGACATACTGGTCGTGGTGGCGCCAGGCTGGACGCAGGAGGGCAGGGAAATACAGCATTTGCTTGCGCAGCGATCAATTGGCAGCACACAGGTCGACCCCTGCAGTGGCCAGCAGCAGGAACTCCGAGATTGCAGTTTCAGCGCTGCTGTTCTCGTCGGCTGGTCTAGAACTTTACCCACAGGATACCGCCTCGTTGATCTTTGGGCGGGCGATCTGGCGGTGGTCCAGGTCATGCACAAACTCAGCTGTCACGAAGACCTGATCGGCGAAGCGATCCTCGTGAGTGATCGGCACAGCGGGATCCTGGCGGATGACAGTCAGCAATGCGTGGCTGAAGTTGCCAGAATTTCCACGGACTTCGTGCTCAGCGCCAAACTCGCCAGCGGAGCAAATATAAAGCAGTTTGCGAGGCTCGGCTGGGCAAAAATTACTGGGGCGGCATTCTCATGAGCGAAAGTCAACTCAAACTTGGATGGGTCACGCCATTCAGTGCCGCATCGGATGTTTCGGCATTCAGCCGGAATCTTCTTACCCACGTCGCGAGGCCGGACGTTGACGTGACTTTGTTCGTTAATGAAAATGGTGCCCGATACGGGACGACTTTACGGACAGTGCCCCTGTCCGAGAAAGGCGAATTCGCCGAGCTGATGACGGGTCTGGACGCTGTCATCTATAACATCGGTAATAATTCGGAAAGTCACGGCCGCATTTTCGAGCTGATGCGCCGTCATGCAGGAGTTGCGATACTTCATGATTACACCTACCAGCATCTTTTTGCCTGGCGAATATTCGAACGGAATTGCGGCAGGCAAAGCTACGCCAGGCTTCTGCGCGATCTTTATGGGTCTCGAGGTTTCAATGCAGCGATTAGCTCCGGAATCTCATCCCGAGAGCGAGCATTTTATGGTCCCTGGGACACGGATTACGTCACCGAATTTCCGCTGCTAGAACCGATCTGCAACTTGGCGTCTGCGGTGGTCGTGCATTCCGAGTTTCTGGAAGGGCTGGTCCAATCTTTTTTTGACGGCCCCATCTTAAGATTGTTCTTGCCGTGGGATCAAAAACCTAGTCTTTCCGCGTCTCAGATCGCGGCTTGGAAAAGCCGAACGGCATCCCAGACAGGATGCACGTTCGTGATCTTTGGACATATCTCCAGAGCCAAGTGCATTGAGACGGTTGTCGAAGCAATGTTTTCGTCGAAGATACTTCGTGAAAGCGCCAGACTAGTCGTTGCTGGAGCCACCTCAGGCCACGAATATATCGATCAACTTAAGCTTATGGTCGATGCCGCGGGCCTTCACAACAACATTTCCTTCGAACTCAACGTCTCCGACACTCGTCTGTTGGCAATCAAGGAAGCTGCAGACGCTTTCGTCAACCTCCGCTGGCCGAACACCGAGGGTGCGTCGGGGTCGCTTGTTGAACAGCTGAACGCCGGCAAGCCTGTCATCTGCTATAAGGGTGGCTGCTATGGAGAAGTGCCGGAGGGCGCTGTCAGACACGTTGACCGAAAAGATGGCATCGGTGCTGTGAGGACTGCTCTGGAGCAAATCCTGGAAGATCGCGGTTACAGGATCAACGTCGGCGAAGCAGGACTCAAGTGGGTCAGGACACGCGGTAGTGATGAATACGCGAATCGTCTCATTTCGTTCTTGCTGCAGCATCGAGAAGAACTGGCGGCGCGGGCAGCATATTTGGATCCGCTGAGAGCCACCCTGCTCGGCAATATGCCATTGTCCCTCGAGCGAGCTCAATGGCGCACAAATCTACGCAAATCGAGGCGAATCATCAAAAACCTCGATCTCGATCCCTATGTATTCTCCCCCGAACCATTCTTAGAATGGTCAGACGCAGACTTGATCGAATACGTTGTACGGGTTTTGATTCCGTTTGATCTACGCGCCTCGTCAAAACCTGAGATCGCCCGGACACTTGCGAGTATGGGACGACTACACCTACATCGGGTCGTTTCGCAGCTGCGTTTTTTTTCACAAGCTGACCCCGTCGCAGTCGGCACCAGAGTCTCACGCATTAACGATGTGAGATTTTGGGAGTTATTGACGTATTGCGATGTATACACCCAAGCCGCTGCCTTATACGGAGCCGTCCTCGGGCGCATATGCAGCCTCGAGGAGCGAGAAGCAGTCGTCAATGCGCTTGGGTCGGACCACGAACGACCCAGCCTAGCGTTGCACTTTATCGAATTTGCGACTTCATTCGAATACATCATGAACTTTGGGGCGGACCCGCTGATGGATGGCATCCGGGACTGGGCGGAGAGGCAGATTCTGTTTTCCAAGAGCCGATTAGTGGAGCTTGAAATCGATTCAACCGTACAGTTCCAGATTTCAAATCCCATTCTCAACAGTGTGCTGGAAGGGGGTGGCTGGCATCCGGTAGAAGAGAACGGCGTATGGTCCCGATCGAGAAACGCAGCTGTGATGTTCAGAGCCGCGTGGGATAACAAAATAAGTGTCGATCTTGAAGTATCTCTCGCAATCGCAGACAAGTCTAGTCAGACTGTGAGTATCTTCGATGATGAAACCTGCATCGCGACCGCTATCCTGGCTCCCGGTTCGCACACGCTCAAAGCTCCGCTTCGAAGTCGAGAATGCACAGAAATCCGTATCGGTTTTCGCCTAGCCAGAGGGTACAATCCCCAACTGCAGTCGGGCTCTGATGACGGGCGCTGGCTAGGCGTCTACCTAAAGGAGATCGCGATCAGAGCGCAACGTGCCGAGGAGGACACCGCTGATCCAATTTCGGGGGCTGATGACGTCGACCAAATCACGATAGTTCCAGCTAAGCCAGTCTCGATGGTAGCGACCCAGCGAACAGCAACGGCTGCCGCTGACGAAGCCTCTGTTGGTTGAAAGACTATACGTTCGCCGGTACCTGCGGCCGAACATTGCTGGCCTCCCGAGGGTTTAACACATGACTCATCTATTCGACTCAGAACAACAGTCTTCTCGGCAGCAGACCACACCTGCCGCGACCGTCACGATTGCGCCGGGACTGGCGCCGATTCCGAATGAAGACTATAACGAATCTGTCTTTCAGATCCTGAGCAGCCGCAAGATATTGGAGAACGAGTATCTGCGGGGACACGCGAGAAGGTATTTTCACTGCGTACGCCATATGCCGCACGGCAAGTGGCTCACCGACGGAAAGAACGGCGCCGCTCTAGAATTGGGTACGAGTTTTGTATTCCCCTTTGTATTGAAGGACATGTTCAAATTTGGGCGCGTCGACTTCACTGATTTTGGGCAACCTGGTGAGAAAAGCCAGAGCCGGAAAATACCAGGAGATTGGAAGATCAGGGAATGGACGAGCTACAACGTTAACCTTGAAGAGGAGCCTATTTCAGTTCATGACGAGTCGTATGACCTTGTTATCTGCTTTGAGGTCATTGAACATATGGAAAAGGATCCCATGTATATGATCGCGGAGATAAACCGCATTCTCAAGCCTAATGGCGTCCTTTTCATGACAACCCCTAATTCGACAAGCGCTCGCAATGTTTATAAAATACTACACGGCTATGCGCCTCATTTTTTCATGAAATACTCCAAGGCAGCGACGCTCTACCGCCATAACGTAGAGTATGCGCCACATCAGATAAAGGCGATCGTCAACGCGGGTGGATTCTCGGTCCGGAAGATGTGGTCCGAGGATTTGTTCGAAGCGCCTATGCCGGAGATAATCGATCTCCTCTCTGCACTCAAGATGCCGGTTGAGTATCGCGGGGACAATATCTTGGTGATTGCCGAAAAGGCTGGTCCCGTGAAGGAAAGATACCCAGCGGAGATCTATTTCTAGAGCGAGGTTAATGATGGGCGCCTTAACCCTAGCGGCGAATTTGCTCGCATTTTTGGCTTTAACGATACTGAGTGCCAATGATACTTGGAGTTCAACCCGGGTGCCCCGCGCTCCTATAGTTGAAGTTGTTCCTTATCTTTGGGGAGGGCTATTGAACGGCGGATCAAGGCACGAGCGATTTAGGGACTCGGTTTCGTTCTTGTTGGATAAAGGATTCCGACGCATACGTTTTACGATAGGCGCCCGCGCGGCATCCGAATACGGGGTTACGGACGAATGCCCCCAAAATAGAACGACACTCAAATGTTATCTAATGCAGTACCTCGACGATCGAGTTTTTGATGACGAAAGGCTGACTGGGCTATACATTACCATCGAGGACGTCCTGGATGAGGGTCTAAATGTAAATGCCACCCGTCTTGTGCAGCGTCGGAACGCCCTGGTTGAAGAATACAATCAAGCCTTCGACTACTTAGCTGAAAGATTTAAAGCGCGTGACCACTTTCAAATCTTCGTGCTGAACTGGGAGGCCGACAATCGCATTTACTGTGGGCATGCCTGGTCGTTTGCGACCTCACCGCAGGAGCGAGGCGCTTGCGAAGCTAGCGTAAACCTGTACGATCGAATTCAAGCTTACAGGGAGTGGAGCCGACTGCGCCAAGAGGCCGTTAGCGCGGCTCGCAGTCGACACACGGGCTTGGATATAACGGTGGTCCCGGAAATCAATAACGTCAGCATGTTCGCGCAACAATGCAACCCTGCAAAGGCGTGCGATCACTATAAAACGGCGCTTGAAATACTGAGCGCGGGCGGCACTCTTCCTCTTTGCTCCTACTCGGCCTATGAGGCTCTGAAGTCGCCCCTGTTTTCCCAAATTATCCAAAGGCTATTGACAGTGTGCGATCGCGTGATCTTCGGCGAAGTGGGGTTCAAACTTACCGACGTGCCCGCAGAAAAGTTTTCAAAATTTGCGGGTCAGATTCAGCCCTTCCTCCCACGAATCGAATCAGTCGTCATTTGGAATTCCTTCGAGG
The DNA here is from genome assembly GCF_000745215.1 of Methylosinus sp. PW1. Taxonomy (NCBI): domain Bacteria; kingdom Pseudomonadati; phylum Pseudomonadota; class Alphaproteobacteria; order Hyphomicrobiales; family Methylocystaceae; genus Methylosinus; species Methylosinus sp. PW1. The sequence continues at coordinate 9,358 of NZ_JQNK01000001.1, read as the reverse complement.
AAGAGTCGAACCGCGAGCGAGGTTATGGCCTATTCAGTGGCGATGGTGCCCCGTTGAACTTCAGAAATTTGCCCCAAGGTCTCGGGCCGGAGTAGAAGTCGAGCTATACCGACCAATTTTTCGACGCCGGCATCTCGATGTTTTTCTCGCTCGATACTGGCTTTCTTTTTGCCAGAAGGTACAAAATACCAGCTACTTAGATTTGCTTCCTAAACCCAACGTTTTGACGAGCTTCAACCGACAATGTTACACGCATTCTTTTTATGTGCGCTATATTTTTAAGTCTATAGTTGGAATATATTCCTAGATAGAACCTTCTCCCGAGCGTGAAAGTGAAGGACTAACACGATGACGAAACCGACAAAGCATAATTCAATCCCGTTTTATGACCGCTCGGAAGCGGAACGCACCGCTATTACCAAGGAAGCGATCGACGAAAACCGAACGGTTATGGAGCGCTGGGCAGCTCTGACTGCCGCCGAAGCGGAACCGTGGTCTGCTCGTGCGGCAATGGCAGCAGTATGGTTGGCCGATGAATGCAGCGTCGCCGATTTAGGCTGTGCCACTATGACCCTTGAGCGTTATTTGAAACCCAAGCAAAAATACATCCCCGTGGACGTCGTCGCCCGCGATCACCGTACGGTTGTATGCGATTTCAACCTAGAAGCACCACCACCAACGCCAGCAATCGCCGCTGCATGTCTTGGACTCATTGAATATATCCATACGCCAACCAACTTTATGGCACTTATAGGCGCGCAATACCAAACGACCGTCGTGAGTTATTGTGTAACCGATGCCCCAGCTGCACCGCAAAACAGGCGCGCAAACGCATGGGTCAATGATTTTGATACGGCCAGTATCGAAGGAATATTTCATAAGACCGGTTGGACAATCTCTCAGAGCCGATGGGTCGATGATTTGCAGCGTATATGGCTACTCCACAGGACGCTGGCGACAGATGATACATCGGAGCTGGAGCCGAAGCTGTTATTCGGCGCGTCACATTGACCCCCCAATCGGCGTGGAGGCCATAAAAATATACCGGAGCAAACAACGGCTTGGCTTTGCGACCCCGTAACCGGGGCAAATTTCCGGGCGGGAGGGGGTGTCGCAATCTGAAAAATGTGATTCAAGCTGCGGATGACCGCGGCGCCGCCTGATTCGCTCGAACGCCTGACACAAGCCGAACTGATCGGCGTGGTGCGCGATCTCATCGGCGAAGTGACGCGGTTGCGAGCGGAGAATGAGAAGCTCGGCGGGGCGTTGGCGCAGCTTCGGATCGAGCATCAGGCGACCAAGGACGAGCTTGCACGGCTCAAAGGCCTGCCGCCGCGTCCTCCGTTCAAGCCGTCCGGCATGGATAAGTCGACAGATGCGAAGGCGGCGGAGAGCGGCGGCGGCAAGAAGCGCTCATTGCGCCGGCGCGGCAGCCAGCTCGACAAACTGAAGATAGGCGCCACAATCGTCGTGAATGCACAGCAACAATTATGAAGGCCGCTTACCGACAATTAGACAGGCCATGTCTGCCAAGCGTCGAGTAGCGATCAGGACGCTATCTGTGTAGTTGTCGTTTGGAAAGAGGGTATTGTTGCGACAATTACATTAATTGACGCTGGCTGTTTTGGGTCCTTGTGAGGGTAATTGTCGCTGGCGCTTCGACCGCCGGCGATTACCGGGAGTGAGGCGACGTGTTTCTATGGCAAGCTCAAGCCGAGGACGGCGGTTCCTCGCTTTCGGCTCTGCGGGCTGCGGAGCGCTCCCTGTAGCTTTCTCCATTCAGTGCGCCCCGATGGCGCGTATCACCAGTGGAGGTAGGTTCCACCCAGATAATTGTCGATAGGTCGTAAGGCTCCGCCGAGGGCCGTCTGGCGATCGGTGCCGACGTTGGCGATAGTCGCGCGCGTGGCGCGGGGATCGTGTCCACTGTAAGCGTAGCTTTGACCCCACATTCCGATTTTTCGCGTTATTTGCGAGGCTTTGGTCTCTGATAAGGAGATCGGCTTGTGCATACGCATGATGATAAGCTCGAACCGAAAGCCATTCGGCGGCTGGAGTTGATCACGGGGACTGGGCAACGGCGAGCCTGGTCGCACGAGGAGAAGGCGCGCATTGTCGAAGAGACGCTGGCGCCGGGGGCGATCGTTTCGCATATCGCTCGCCGGCATGGATTGACGCCGCAGCAGCTATGTCAACGGCGGAGAGATTTCCGGCCGGCGGGGCGGCGCAAAATCAGGCCAGTGGGGCGGGATCGCCGACATGCAAAAGGGCCCGATCGGGCCCTTTTGCATGTCGGCGGCGAAAATTTCTCGGAGGCCCTACGAGGGAAGGATTTCGCCCGTGTCGGCGTCGACGCTCGCCTCGTCGATCGGCGTGGGGGTGACGCGTCTTCGCGCCTTCGATTGTCGGAGCCTGTAGCTCTCCCCGTTCATCTCGAGGATGTGGACATGGTGGGTGAGGCGATCGAGCAGCGCGCCGGTCAGACGCTGATTGCCGAATATGCTCGTCCACTGTATTCGTCCGGCGGCGGCCGCCTTACGAATCAGCGCGTCGGATAAGACACTGTGACTAGCCACAGGTTAGTCACAGAGAGCCATGGATCGCATCGAGATCATCACGTCGGTCGAGCGACGTCGCAAGCACTCTCTCGCTGAGAAGGAGCGATTGGCCATGGCGGCCGCGGCTCCGGGGGCGAACGTCGTGGAGATCGCGCGGGCGGCCGGCGTCGACCCGAGTCTTGTCTATCGGTGGCGAAGAGCGCTTTCGGCGGCGCCATTGATATCGAGCGAAGTCGACACGCGAGACGAGCCGACCTTCGTTCCCGTGACGATCGCATCTCCGATGCCAGCGCCAATGCCCGCGTTGGAATACTTGAGGGTTCAAATAGGTTCCGCGTCACGAGTCATGCAGCTGCTCGACCGCGGAACCTATTTGAAGCCGGATTGAACGAAGCCGCGGTGGCGTTAGCCACGATCTATGGGCGCTCGATGCGCCAGGCGGGATTTCGACGGCGCCATCGGAGATGGGAACAGCCGCGGCGTTCGAGCAGCGAACGGCCGAAAGGGCGCCGATGCTCGATGACGCCGTAGCTTCGCGGGGATCTGCGATCGGCGTTGCGCTCGCGATCTATGGATGGCGGCGGTGAAATGCGCGCTGCGCCGATCGCTCCCGTTCGGCGCAGGAGTGTGTCCGTCGAAGTCGGCGAATAAGAACGGGGGGCGATCCATTGGCCTCATGAGGTGTCGCATCTTGGCGTCGAGTGGCGTGGCGTCGAAGGACGCGGCCAAGGGCCGAGATCGACCATGCGGCCGCCGCAACAGGGGCAGATGTCGATCCTCTTGCCGGTGAGCATGGCGTAGCGTTCGCGATAATCGGCGGGTTCGACGCTCGGCGGCGGATCGGCAATATCGAGAGCGGCGCGGATATGGGCGAGCTTCTGGGCGCGGCGGGTGTTGGCGAGAAAGCCGAAATGACGAATACGCCGAAAGCCCTTGGGCAAGACGTGCAGGAGGAAGCGGCGCATGAACTCGTCGGCGTCGAGGGTCATCGCCTTGGATTTGTCGTTGGCGCGATAATCTTTCCACCGAAAGCGCACGACGCCGTCGTCGCAGGCCAGCAGCCGGCCATTGGCGATTGCGACACGATGCGTGTAGCGGCCGAGATAGTCGAGGACCTGTCGCGCGCCGCCGAACGGGCGCTTGGCTGCCGCGCGCCAAACAAGGTGAGAGTCCAGCGTCAATCTGGATGAGAATCGCGGGGGTGTCGGCGTGACGAAGGGAGGTGTGCCAGGCACGGGCAGGAAGAAGCCGGGTCGGCAGGCGACCCAGCGTCCATCCGGCCCGAGACCGCCGCCCGGCACGATGCAATGGACATGCGGATGATGCGTGAGAGTCTGCCCCCAGGTGTGCAGGACGGCGATCATGCCGGTCTCGGCGCCGAGATGCCTCGGATCGGCGGCGATGACGCGGATCGTCTCGGACGCCGCCTTGAACAGAATATCGTAGACGAGGGCCTTGTTCTGGAGAGCGATCGCAGCGATCGGCGCCGGCACGGTGAAGACGACGTGAAAATACGGAACCGGCAGGAGCTCGGCGCGACGATCGGCGAGCCACTGCGCACGCGCGAGCCCTTGGCACTTGGGGCAATGTCGATTGCGGCAGCTATTATAAGAGACGCGAACTTCTCCACAGTCCTCGCACTGCTCGACATGCCCGCCGAGCGCCGCCGTTCGGCACGCCTCGATGGCCGCCATCGCGCGGCGCTGGTCGATAGACAGTCGGACGCCTTGCGCCGCGCGAAACGCGGCGCCATAGCGGCGGAAAATATCCGCGACCTCGATCTTTTGGCGCATGCGCGCCGACTATTCGGGCGGCATCACCCTGAGCGAGAGACGGTCGAAGGGGCTCGGCGTGGCGGCGATGAGATCAGCGGCGACGCGTGTGTAGCGCGACGTCGAGGACAGATCGGCGTGACCCAGCAGAACCTGGATGACGCGAATGTCGACCCCGCTCTCCAGAAGATGGGTGGCGAAGCTGTGTCGCAGCATATGCGGCGTCACGGGCTTTCCGAGTCGGGCCCGGCGACGCGCCATCCGGCAGGCGTCCTGCAGGGCGCCGCGGCTGACGGGTTCGCTCGGCTCCTGGCCAGGAAACAGCCAGAGGCCGGGGCGCGTGCGTCGCCAATAGGCGCGCAGAATCTCGAGGAGCGCCGGCGACAGCATGGCGTAACGGTCTCTGCCGCCCTTACCGTTTTCGACGAGGATCAGCATTCGCCGGCTGTCGATCGCGGCGACCTTCAGACGCGCGACCTCGCCGACCCGCAGCCCGGCCGCATATGCCGTCGTCAAAGCGACGCGGTTGCGCAGTCCGACGACTGCTTCCAGAAACTGCGCGACTTCTTCCGGCGCGAGGACCGGCGTCAGCTTCTCCGGCTCGCGGCCGAAGACGATCCGCTCCAAGGCGTCCTTTTGACCGAGCGTGACGCCGTAGAAAAACCGCAGTGCGCAGGCGACCTGGTTGATGTGCGTCCAGGAATATTTTTGGGTGACCAGATGTAGCTGATAGGCGCGGACGTGCTCCGTGCCGAGCAGGTCCGGCGAACACTCGAAATGTCGGCTGAAACGCGCTACCGCATAGAGGTAGGATTGCTGCGTCGCCGGCGAGAGATTGCGGATCGTCATGTCTTCGGTCATGCGCTGACGAAGAGGGCTCGTGGCAGCCATCTGGGGCTCCTGTCTCGAGAGGGGTGATGTGGCAATCACATCCTCTCAGACAGGAAGCTTCACTTCACCGATCTCGCCGCCCCTCCCGCGTAGCGGGTTCGTTCAATACGCAATTTTCAAGCCGCGCAGGCTCGCGGCCATGGCTTCCCGGAGCTTGTGCGCCAGCACGAAGGCCGTCTTATATTGAACGCCCAGATCTCGGGACAGGGCGAGCATGCTCTTGCCCTTCACCTCGTTGCAGAACAAGACGATCGACAAGAGATAGGCTTTCAGTGGCAGCTTATGCGAAGAGAACAGCGTGCCCGAGGTCAGGGAAAAGTCGCTGCCGCAGGCCTGGCATCGCCAGCGCAGATGAGCGCCGCGCCGACAGTCATAGCAGGCCGTGCAGCCGCAGTTCGGACATACGGGCTTGCCATCGGTCGTCGCCCAGCGCAGCCGCGCGAAAACATTCGCGGCGCCGCGGTCGGACATGCGCATGACCTTGCCGATGCTGAGAGATCGCGCGGCGGCGGACAGGAGGAAATGCTGAGCCATGGCGCCTTCGCCAGATAGAACATAACAAGAACACTCTTGGCGAGATCGCGACCGATGTCAAGCGGCGGTGGCGGTTGCTACATAAGACCGGAATTATGCATAAGGCTCCGTTGACAAATACGATGCGTTCGACTAAAGACGTTTGCATTCAACTTGCTATTTGGCAAGTTATGGAGGGTTGGGCCAGCAATATTTTCATAGTCGCTCACGTCGACGGGGCTGAGCATATCCAACGTCGGGCGCTTTGTGGTCGACGAGGACGGGCTTTGTAGGTGAAACGGGGTGGCCACTCGGTATATGGGAAGATTACGAAATGAGCGCAAGCGGCACGGCAACGCCACTGGAGAATTGGTCTCGTTCGTACGGGAGCCGTTCTGTATCTTCGGGCGCGCAGGCAAAGCCTGAGGCGGCGGTCGTGAAGAGAGAGGAAGTGGTCGCTTCGTCCACGTATGAGCCATTCACCGCTGCCCATTTTGCGGTATTCGGCTGCCCGCCTGACGAGCAGGCGCAGAGATATTGGCAGTCGATGAATATCGAGTCTCTCCCTTTTACCGCCATTGTTGATTTACTTCTCTCCCGACGTGACCTTGACAGTTCGGAGGCTTGGGCAAAATTCGGGCTCATTCACGCGATTCAGATCGATCCGGATCAATGGCCCGAGCTCGGTCCGCTCCCCTTCATCGTCGCCACGTATGACCGGCTCGCCGGCAAATTGCCCCAAATCGAGCAGGTGGCGCGCTTGCTGGAACACATGATCGGCAAGTCGCTGTCGCCGCGCAGCGTGATCGAGCAACTTGCGGCCGAGCTTGAGGTCGCCGGCCCATCAGTCAAAGGCTTGATAGAGGCGTGCAAGCTGGAGGGGAGCGGACCTTTCTGGCGCTTGGCTTTGGCGCGCCGAGCTCCGTTCTCGAAGAGAGAGATTTACGCGGCTCTCGTTGACGTCAAGACGATGCAGACGTTGTGGCGCACACAGTGGGGACTTCAGGCTTATGAGGCAGCGTACCGTCTATCCGCTCGCTGATATGGTGGCGGTGAAGATCGTTGGAGCGCCGGGCAAGATGAGCAAGGCGAAGGTGGTGAAAATCCACTGAATACAAGGAGGTGAACTGGTGGGGTGGATGCCCCCTTCGGCCGGCGTCGTATGAAGTCGGAGGGCGCCCGGATGGGAGGCGCGACGAAGGAGGTCATTATGGCGGAGGTCCATGTCTCGGCGATTGATTTGGCGAAGCGCAGCTTTCAGGTCTGCGGAATAGCTCGCGGCGGGGTGGTTCTATTCGTTCGCACAGTTTCGCGTTCGAAACTTGAGCAGCTCTTGCCTGGGCAGACGCCCCGCATCGTCGCGATGGAAGCCTGCGACACGAGCCATTATTGGGGTCGCGTAGCGCAAGGCCTCGGCCATGAGTTGCGCCTCATCCCTCCAATTTACGTGAAGCCCTTCGTCAAGCGCCAGAAGAACGATGCCGCAGATGCAGCGGCCATCGCCGAGGCGGCTCTGCGACCGAATATGCATTGCGTGGCGGTCAAGAGTGCTGAGTATCAGGCGCGGGCAGTCGCCCTACGGACGCATCAGTGTTTCTTCAGACAGCGAACGCAATTGATAAATTCGCTGCGCGGGCACCTGGCGGAGTTCGGGACCGTCGAGATGCACCGTCTATGCACGGTTCCCGGCGTCGGTCCCATCACGACGGGCGCGGTCCTCGCCTTCGCGCTCGATCTGCGCGCTTTTTTCAGCGGCAGGAATTTCGCCGCCTGGCTCGGCCTCGTGCCGCGCCAGCATTCGGCCGGCGGAAAAACGCGGTTGGGCTCAGTCAGCAAAATGCTGCAACATAACATTCGAAAGCTGCTGATTGTCGGCACCATGAGCCGGATCCGCTGGATTGTCCGCAAGGGCGTGCTGCCCGACCATTGGCTGGGCCGCATTCTCGGGCGCGAGCCGCGCATGGTGGCGGTCGTCGCATTGGCTAACAAGATCTTATGACCTTTTTCAAGCGGAATCTGCGTGCGCGATCCACCCCGCACTCCTATGAGGCGAGGGTGAACATATTCGGCGAGGCAGAGGTCAGGACGCCGGCGTGATTTCGACGGTTGAGCCGTTTCTCATTCGCGGGTTGGATACCGCATACGGAGCTTTCGTCGTAGGGGGGCCTCGGTCCGACCCGCGGAGATCGGTCGTGCCGCTCCTAAACTTGACGGAGGATCCCTTGACCGGCGCCGACGCCCTGGCCGCTGCCTCGATGTCCTTGTGTACGCGTTACGCGCCGATGGTCTTCGGTTCGACTTGTCGCGCGATCGCCCACATGAAGCCGACGAGCTCGCGCGCGATGGCGGTGATCACGATCGGCGCCTTCTTGCCGCGCGCCAGCATGCGACGGTATCGCCCGCACAAGCGGACCTGCGCCTTCCATGCGATCTCACGGTGTCAGGAGCCATTTTGGCGTGAGAATACGTTTTAAGGGAAATCAACGAGTTAACTAAAGCCATGATGCTTGAGAATATCCATTTAATTCGATAATATCGCTTGCCGAAGCCAGCTAATTTGAGAATTTGCTGTTCCAACATTTCTATAGAATTGCGAACGGCGACGCACGACACGGCCCAGTTTTCCGGCCAAAGCGACGTGGGAAGCCGTCAAACGTGAGAATATTATTGGTCAATATTATCACGTTCGATGGCTTTTTGGATTCGGATTCGGATATTCTCAAGCCAAGATGGCTCCTGACACCCGGGATCCGTTTTCTGCAGCGCCGCCGACGCCGATCGCGCCGGCGATTGTCAATCGGCATCGAAAATTGACCCCCGATCGGCGTTCAAAATTGACCCCCTTTTGGCGTAGGGCGGAACGCGAGCGCTCGCCCGGCGGAGCTGGCGGGGTTGCGCAGCCGGGGCGAGTGCGTTTCGGTTCGCGATGTGATCGGGAAGCGTCAGGCGCGGTTCTTGAAGCGCCAGCTTTCGTTGCCGGTCTCGACGATGTCGCAATGGTGGGTGAGGCGATCGAGCAGCGCGCTGGTCATTTTCGCGTCGCCGAACACGCTCGGCCATTCGCCGAATGCGAGATTGGTAGTGATGATGATAGAGGTGCGTTCGTAGAGCCGGCTGATCAGATGGAAGAGCAATTGTCCGCCAGATTGCGCGAAGGGCAAGTAGCCGAGCTCGTCGGAGTATGATTGAAGTCCATTCTCGTGAGATATTCCGCGAAGCGTCCCTGACGACCTCCTCGCGCTTCGGTCTCGAGCCTGGTGACGAGTTCGACGGTGTTGAAGAAGCGGCGCGTTTTCCAGCGCGAATGCAATTTCTTGCAATCGCTATCGAAAGATGGCTCTTCCCCGTACCGGTTCCACCGACGAAAACACAATTACGTTGTTGGTCGAGGAAGCCGCCGTTCGAGAGATCGCACCAACCCTTCATTGATCGGCGTACCGTTGAACTGGAAGCCGTCGAAGTCCTTCGCCAGCGGCAATTTGGCGATCGTCATCTGATATTTGATGGAGCGCGCGTGCTTTTCGGCGATTTCCGCCTCGAGAAGATCGCCGACGATGCGTGGCGGCTCATGCTGCCTCTTTATGCCACTCGACATCACCTCGTCATAGGCGTTCCTCATGCCGA